>CAJBMJ010000205.1 GCA_903954045.1 uncultured beta proteobacterium
CGCGCGCAAAGCTGAAAAGCATCAACAGATCGTCTTCGCCAAACAGGGCCGCGTCAATGATCAGTTTTTCGGATTTGCCATGCAGCACGGGTAGCGCAAAGCCAAACTCACTGAATCCATTGATCAGCTTGCCGACCACGTAACACCCTTTGTTTCGGAAGAACAAACCCGAAAGTACCTGGATCTGAAAATTCGCCCGCAACTTGGCATCCCCCAGTATCTGGGCCATGCGCGATGCGACCAGTCCGGCATCGCGACGGAGGTCTTCCCATTGACATTGCAGACCAAAGTCCAACAGCATGCGCTCTACTACCTCGGGCACCGTACCCAGAGTAGGGTAATAGGAAAGGTACGTGGGGTGCTTTTCAGATTCGTCGTTTTCTATGTATTCCGTGCTGACTGCCGGGCGCACAAAGATGAAGTCGTTCTGGAAGTAGCTGCGGTGCAATATCTTGGTCGTGACCGAATTGAAGAAAGTCTCAGCCAATTCTGGTTGGCGGTGGTCGACCAGCAAGCCGATGTAATGCAGCTTGATTTGCTGCCAGATGTCCATTGGCAATTCGCCCGCCTTGAACTCTCTTTCAAGCCGGTTCGAGCATTCGAGCACCCGCAAGTCGTAAAACTCAATTCGCTCGCGCTGCCCGCGTTGCTGCCCGCGCCAGTCCGCTGTTTCAAATCGGTGCTTCGCTCTGGCCGACTCGGTCCGGAAAAGCCGGTAGTGTCGGTTGAAGCCATCCATCATCGCTTTTGCGACCTCGTAAGCCAGCGTAGAGTCCAGACGGGCGGGAAACATGGGCCGCTCTGCGATCAGTGGCGAGGGATCAGGCGAACGCCAGAAATAGCCTCACGGTACAGCGTGTCCAGACCGTCATTGCAATGCACCGTCATGTGGAGGTCCTGCACCAAGCCATCGTGCACACCGTATACCCAGCCATGCAAAGTAACTTCCTGGCCACTGGCCCAAGCGTCCTGAAGCACCGTGCTTTGCGCCACATTGACAACCTGCTCAATCACATTGAGTTCGCACAGTGCATTGGCGCGTCCGTGTTCAGGCAACAGTTCCAGCACATCACGATGGCGATCGCGCACATCCTGAATGTGCCGCAACCAGTTGTCCGCCAGTCCGATGCGAGCGCCCTCCAGAGCAGCCTGCACGCCCGAGCAGCCATAGTGGCCCACCACCATCACGTGTTTGACCTTCAGTCGCTCTACTGCAAACTGGATTGTGGACAGGGCGTTCAAATCCGAATGAACCACCACGTTGGCAACGTTGCGATGCACGAAAATTTCTCCTGGCGCCAAGCCAATGATTTCGTTGGCGGGAACACGACTGTCGGAGCATCCAATCCACATGTACTGGGGCCGTTGCTGGTTGGCCAGTCCGGTGAAAAATCCGGGCTTGCGTCGCTCCATTTCGGCAGCCCACTCACGGTTGCGTGCAAAAAGGTCATTCAAAGAGAGCATGGTTCAAGTTTTCCTATTTTTTCAGTGAGATTCGCACGTTCCAGTCCAGCAGCGCGTAGCGAGCTCGCTCCTGCTGGTCGTCGAGCGCGTTGAATTGACAAGTGCTGTCGGGCTTGGCCGCGCTGCAGACAAAGGAGTTCTTATTTCCCAGTTGCCACAGACCTTGGGCGTTGCGGGCGTCGCCCGTAAAGAACATGGCGCGTGGTGCATTCAAGGGGTCTGTGCCGTGCGGAGAGCTCTGCAAAAGGTTCCTGCCTGTATTGACATAGGCGCCCGCAATGCCCGCCAAGGGCAGCAAGGTGTTGAACATGTCACGGTGGCTGGCAGGCATGGATTGCTGCGTGCCACAGTTCAACCCTTCCCCCCAGATGACAAAAGGCACCTGGCGCATGAGGTAGCGGCGGCTGGCATCGGCATATATTCCAAACGAGCGCACGTTGTGGTCCCCCGTGGCTGCGATCAGGGTTTGGGCGCGCAAAGGTCCTCTTTGAACCTCCTGTACAAGGCCGCCCAGCAGGTCTGCAGCGTAGTGGTAGCTGTCAAGATTGGGAATCAGTGTGTCTGAAGTGCTCTCGCCTTTCCAGAGGGTCATGTCGCGGGGCACTCGCTGGTAGTCTTTGGGCAGATCGTAAGGTGGGTGGTTGGTGGACGTCAGAACAAAAACAAACAACGGCTTGTCGGTGGGTTGCGCCGCCAAGCGCTTGCTCAGGTATTTGAATACGTAGCTGTCCCAGACGCCCCATATGCCGAGGGTCGCATCAGGGTAGGCTTCCTTCAGGGTGTTGGCATCGACCACTTCGTCAAAGCCCTGCACCTTGAGCACCCGATTTAAATCGCGCCAGCCCGATCGCGCGGACGTGACAAAAAGTGTCTGGTAGCCCGCTTGCCGAATCACGTTAGGAATCGCCCACGGAATGGGTTTACGGCCCACATCACCCAGTGTCAAAGGGGTGATGGGTGTGGAAAAAAGGATGGCTTCCAGCGACGGATGGGTGCCTGCGTGGGCAGAGTCAAAATTGTTGAAGTGGCAGGCTTTGTCCAGCGTCGGCGCTAGTCTGCCCAGCACGTCGAAGTTAGGCGCCTGGTAGAGCATGGGTTCAGCCCCCCAGGACTCCATTAAAAAGAACAGCAGGTTTTTCTTCTGTGCATTGGTTGGCAGGGCGGGGTGCGCAGCAAGTGCCGCTTTGACTTCGGCCTCGTTGCCATGCGGTAACCCCAACACTTCGGCTGCGGCCAGTGCCGACTCGAAGCCCATGGCTTTCAGTCCTACCAAAGGGTCTGACAGGTTTTGCGACTGGCCCCGACTGTCCCAAGCGTATTTGAGTGCAATGACTCCGTTGGGGACCATGTCGTTGAGAAACTGGGACGTTGTCACCGTCAAATGCTGACGTTGCAATGCCATTTCCCGAATGGTGCCCTTGCCCGCAAACAGCAAAGCAAACAACACCACAATGCCCAGCACCAGTCGCACAGCCACATGCCGCGTTTGCAGCAAAGTGTCGGGTTGAAGATGGCCGATCATTCGGCGATGCAGTGCCACGGATGCAAGCGTCAGCCCAGCTGCAAGCAAGAGTGTCCAGACCACCGGGAAATCGCGCCAGATAGTTTGCAGCACTGCTGCAGTGTCATCTTCCACCAGACCGAAAACCAGGGAATCAATCGGCGTTTTGTAAAAGCCAAAGTAGTGCAGGTTGACCAGCGACAACATCACGTACACAAACACGACGAAGCCGGCAATGCGCCCATGCGCTTTGCTCGAGACCCAAGGCAAAACCAGCAGCAGCAAAAATCCTGCAATCGCACTGACCTTCAAATCAAAGCGAAAGCCTTGCACCACGATACTTGTGATGTCAGTTGTAGAGGCCTGGTAGCCGGAAGGCCAAAAATAAGCCAACTGCCCCCATCGAATCAGCGAGAGCGCAAGTACCAGAGGCACTATAAGCACCCAGGCCCGCATCAATCCCCGGAGGAACCCTCGCAGGGATCCGCCCAGAAAAGAACGGAAGAAGCGGACCACGCCAGAGGCCATTACATGGTTTCGGCAAACAATTCGCGGCCAATCAGCATGCGCCGAATTTCACTGGTTCCGGCGCCAATTTCATAGAGCTTGGCGTCGCGCCACAAACGGCCCAGGGGGTAGTCGTTGATATAACCGTTGCCACCAAAAATCTGTACGCCTTCTCCGGCCATCCAGGTGGCTTTTTCAGCGGTCCACAAAATCACTGATGCACAGTCCTTGCGGACCTGGCGAACATGTTCGGTGCCCAGTAAGTCCAGATTTTTGGCCACTGTATAGGCGAAGGCGCGACCGGCCTGCAGCACGGTGTACATGTCAGCCACCTTGCCCTGGATGAGCTGGAATTCGCCAATACTTTGTCCAAATTGCTTGCGATCGTGGATGTACGGCACCACGTTGTCCATTACCGATTGCATGATGCCTAACGGACCGCCGGTCAGCACTGCGCGTTCGTAGTCCAAGCCACTCATCAGCACCTTGGCGCCACCGTTGACCTGACCCAGCACGTTGGCCAGCGGTACTTCCACGTTGTTGAACACCAGCTCGCCGGTGTGGCTGCCACGCATGCCCAACTTGTCCAGTTTCTGGGCGATGCTGAAACCTGGCATGCTTTTTTCGATCAGGAAGGCCGTGACGCCACGAGCGCCCAACTCGGGGTCACTTTTTGCGTAAACCACCAGGGTGTCCGCATCCGGCCCATTGGTGATCCACATCTTGTTGCCGTTGAGCAGGTAGTAGCCGCCCTTGTCTTCGGCGCGCAACTTCATGGACAGCACGTCGCTGCCAGCGCCCGGCTCACTCATGGCCAAGGCGCCCACATGCTCACCGGAAATCAGCTTGGGAAGGTACTTCTGGCGCTGGGCATCCGTACCGTTGCGCTTGATCTGGTTGACGCACAAATTGCTGTGCGCACCGTAGCTCAGTCCCACCGAAGCAGATGCGCGGGAGATTTCTTCCATGGCAATCATGTGGGCCAAATAGCCCATATTGGCGCCACCGTATTCCTCGCCTACCGTAATGCCCAGTACTCCCAGGGCGCCCATTTTCTGCCAGAGGTCCATGGGGAACTGGTCGTTACGGTCAATCTCCGCTGCACGCGGAGCAATCTCTGCCTGTGCAAATTCATACACCGCATCGCGCAGGGCATCGATGTCTTCGCCGAGTTGAAAGTTAAGACCGGGTAGGTTGCTCATGGCTGTCTCCTGTGGGATGAATGGAAGATTGAAGTAGTTGTATCAATACGTTTTTGGAACACACATCACGGTTTGCTGCATCACAGAGCAAGGACTGGTCTTGCCGTCTGCATCGACATGGTTCAGCTCTGCGGTGGTCACAATGACGCGTTTGCCCGCCTTGACCACATGCCCTGTGGCGTGCAGCTCGCCGTCTTTGAATGCGGCAAGAAAGTTCACCTTGTATTCGACGGTAGTCACTTCCATGCCATCCGGGGCCATGGTCAACCCGGCATACCCTCCGGCTATGTCGGCCAGCGCACCCATGGCGCCGCCATGGAAGCCGTCCTGCTGCTGGGTTACTTTGTCGGAATAGGGCAGAACCAATTCCACCAATCCTGGCTCTACTCGCACCAACCGGACTCCCAAGTGCCGCATCATGCCTTGGCGACTTAGGCTGTCCTGAACCCTGTTCCACAAGGCGTCAAGCGTCATTTTTTGCTCCCGCTTTTTTAAGTAAGGCGCGCGCCTCGCGCTGGTGCTCCTTGATTTCGTCCAGATTGCTTTGGAGGTCAGCCATCTGCTCTTCAATCTGCACCCGGTGTGCGCCCAGCACGTCCAGAAATTTGTTGAGTTGAGCCCCGGTGTCACGCGGACTGTCGTACATGTCAATAATGTCTTTGGCCTCGGTCAGGCTCAAGCCCAGTCGCTTGGCGCGCAGAGTGAGTTTGAGCCGCGTCCGGTCCCGTTGCGTGTACACCCGATTGCGGCCGCCGGGGCCGTTGCGTTCGGGTTGCAACAGTCCCAAATCCTCATAGAAGCGGATGGCCCGCGTGGTCAGGTCAAACTCGCGGGCCAGGTCGCCAATGGTGTAAGTGGTGGTCATAATCAAGTCGCAACATGGGTGACAGCATGTGCCGGTTTCACTGCCTACAATGTCCAATTCAATTGACGTTTACGTAAACGTCAATTATGTCGCAAAAAACCCAAGCCCCTCATGAACGAACAGGAAAAGCAACTGCACTATCCCTTGGATGAGGCGCTCCCCGCGCCCGGTCGCTGCATCGCAGTCGCGCCCGGCGTCAAGTGGGTTCGCATGTCGCTTCCTTTTGCACTCAACCACATCAATCTCTGGCTGATACGCGATCGCCTTGACGACGGACAGGCGTGCAGGGAAGGCTGGAGCATTGTGGACTGCTGCATTCACAGGGACGAAGCCAAGGCCGATTGGGAGTCCGTATTTGCGAATGAATTAGAAGGTCTGCCGGTGTTGCGGGTCATCGTCACCCATATGCATCCGGACCACATCGGTCTGGCACATTGGCTTTGCGAACGCTGGGGCGTATCCCTTTGGATTACCGCTACCGATTACCAGGTGGCCCGTTATGGTTGCATGGGCCCCACCGCCTTTGGCGGCCAGCGCGCTGCAGATTTTTTCGCTTTGCATGGCCTCAATAGCCCGGACGCTGTCGCTCAGATCAAGGGCCGAACCAACTATTTCCCGTCGCTGGTCCCATCGGTTCCAGCACAGTATCGGCGCCTGCTCGACGGGCAGGTTTTGCGCCTTGGCGACCAGGCATGGCGTTGCATCAGTGGGTATGGCCATGCGCCCGAACATATGGCGCTGTACTGCGAAGATCTGAATATTCTTATCGGGGGCGACATGATGCTGCCCCGCATCTCCACCAATGTCAGTGTGTATGAGCAAGAGCCCGAAGCAAACGCATTGGCCCTGTTTCTGGATTCCATAGACAAGTTCAAAAAGTTGCCTGCCGATGCCCTGGTGCTGCCGTCCCACGGCAAGCCGTTTGTGGGAATGCACACCCGGATTCAGCAGTTGCACGACCATCATCGCGACCGCCTGGCCGAAGTCATGCAGGCTTGCACAGATGCGCCTTGCAGTGCGGCCGATATCATTCCGGTGCTCTTCAAACGGGCAATGGACATGCACCAGACCACGTTTGCCATGGGCGAAGCCGTGGCCCACCTGCACGCCCTGTGGTTTGAGGAAAAGCTGGTTCGACAACTGGACACTGACGGGGTCTACCGGTTCGCCGCGAAGCTTTTGCCCACCAACTGAAAAACAATCTGAAGCCATAGGAATGACATGATCGATCTTTACTACTGGACCACCCCCAATGGCCACAAAGTCACCATGTTTCTGGAGGAGGCAGGACTGCCTTACCGACTGCATCCCATCAACATCAGCAAAGGCGAGCAATTTGCGCTCGATTTCCTGAAGATTGCTCCCAACAACCGAATCCCAGCCATGGTGGACCATGCTCCGGCAGACGGCGGCGCACCTATCTCGCTGTTCGAATCCGGTGCCATCCTTTTGTACCTTGCGGACAAATCAGGTCGCTTCATCGCTCAGGATGTGCGCGGTCGCAACGAAGTGCTGCAATGGCTTTTCTGGCAAATGGGAGGCTTGGGTCCCATGGCCGGACAGAATCACCACTTTGTGCAGTACGCGCCAGAGCGCATACCCTATGCCATGGAGCGCTACGTCAAAGAGACTTCGCGTCTGTACGGTGTTCTGAACAAGCAACTGGCCGACGGACGTGAGTTCATTGCAGGCGAATACTCAATTGCTGATATGGCCTGTTATCCCTGGGTGGTTCCCCACGAGCGGCAACAACAAAAGCTTGCCGACTTTCCCCATTTGACCCGCTGGTTCGAGCGCATTGGGCAGCGGCCAGCCACTGTGCGTGCCTACGAACTTGCAAAAACGATCAATACGACACCTTCGGTGACTGCTGAATCGCGGTCCGTGCTGTTTGGGCAGGACGCTAAGACGGTGCGATAACGAAATACATATCCACCGTACCCTTGCCTTTGGCTTCGATCTTGCCCCGGTATTCGCAGGTGAATTCATTTTGGATCAAGTCGTAGGCATAGGCAGAAACGTTCACACGCCCTGTTTCGCCGCCGCGTTCCATGCGGGCGGCAATGTTGACCGTATCGCCCCAGATATCCAGCGCAAAACGCTTGGTTCCCACCACCCCTGACACGACCGGGCCGGTGTGAACGCCCAGACGCAGCCCCCATTTGTAGGGCGACTTGCTGTTGTGCGCCTCCAGGAAGTCCAGCATGCGCAAGGCTGCCCG
>CAJBMJ010000206.1 GCA_903954045.1 uncultured beta proteobacterium
GGCTGAGATGGAAGCGGAGCCTTGCGGCTCGTCCACTTACCGTTGCGGGGGCAGCGCAGGTTAGGTGGGCCTGGCATCAAGCCGCACCCTCCTGCTTCCCGTTGAACTGCGGTGTGTGAACCACACCGCTGGCACCAACGCGCGCATTTTACGTCGTATGTCCTTGCGCAAACCCTACAATGCGGGGCTATGTCGAACCAGTCTCCCATCGACCAAATTGCCGAGCGCGTGGAACGCCTGCTGTTGCGCCATGCCGAACTGCAACGCACCAACGCGCTCCTGACCAGCCAGGTCGAATCCCTGACGCGCGAGCGCGATTCCTACAAATCGCGCCTGTCTGCCGCCCGGGCTCGGGTGGACGCCCTGCTGGAAAAATTGCCCGAAACCCCTGCTGCGCACAAAGATCCGTCATGAAACAGCTTGAAGTTCAAATCATGGGCCAGAGCTACCTGCTGGGTTGCCCTGAAGACGGAGACGCCCGTTTGCTGGAAGCCGTGGAGCGGGTGGACACCGCCATGTGCAAGATTCGCGATGCGGGCAAGGTTCGCGCGCGCGACCGCATTGCCGTGCTAGCCGCGCTGAACCTGGCGTTTGACCTGTCTGACAAACCTGCCCCGGCCCCCGTTGCACCCGCTGCAGTTGCACCCCAGGCCTCAAACCCATCTCCAGCCCATCCATCCGCCAAACCGGCGGCAGACTCTGAAGTGCTGCTAAGTTCCCTGCTCGAGCGGCTGGACCAGGCCCTGGGCGACGACGGGCGGCTGATTTAAAAACGCAGCCGGGCCTACAATCGGCTGGTCTGCGGTGCTCGCCGGGCTTTATATTTCCTTGAACCAATGCTCATTGAGCCAGGGCCTGGAATATTGTCCTGCCAGCGTGAT
Organism: uncultured beta proteobacterium; assembly: GCA_903954045.1. Classification (GTDB taxonomy): domain Bacteria; phylum Pseudomonadota; class Gammaproteobacteria; order Burkholderiales; family Burkholderiaceae_C; genus Allorhodoferax. The sequence goes on from CAJBMJ010000206.1 coordinate 882, forward strand.
CATCTCGCGTTAGATGAACCCAAGGCTTGCACTGACCTAGCCCACCTGAACCCCGGTTCAGGATGCGGGTCCGGTGGCATTCGCAGACAACTCTTCACTCCCGCTGCCGCATAATCCGCACATCATGCGCATCAGCCAACCTCATGCCCACCAAATACGCCTGGCAGCACAGCAACTGGCAGGAGCTGACGTGCAAGCAAGCGTTTTTGGCTCCCGGCTAGACGATGAGGGGAGTGGCGGCGACCTGGACATCTTGCTGCAAATCCCCCATCCGGTTGACAACCCTGCGTGGCTGGCGGCGCAATTCTCGGCGCGGGTTTCGCGTGTTGTTGACGGGCGCAAAGTAGATGTACTGCTCATTGCTCCCAATTTACAAAGGTTACCTATCCATGACATTGCTCTTTCGAGAGGGCAACTGCTGTGACGCTACTGCCAGATCAACCTTGACCGCGCGGAACGCCTGGGGTGGCTGCCATCTACCGATCAATGGATCGCCATGCGCCGGCTGCGCAATCAAATGGTGCATGAATACATTGAGGACATGCTCATCCTGGCTGATGCCCTTGAAACCGCAAACAAACTGGTACCCACATTACTCCAGGTGGCCCAGCGGTTAAGGCAAGAGGTTGAGCGGCGCGGGTGGGACAGCCTGGATTAATTCGATTCCGCTGAGCAAGTAACTCTGCACGTCCGCTACAAAAGGGTAAACATCGGCCATGCGTGGGCTGGGGTTGATGTAGACATCAAACTGCACAGTTTTTCACCAAACTCGAAGGTCGTCGCACCACAGACCATGCGCTTCAACGCGCTGTTTTTGCCCGGCCAACCACGGCCAATTAGCCGCTAGTGCGACTGCCATGACGCAGAGCTTGGAATATTTGACACTCATTACAAGTGTGCACATAATATGTGCACACATAAGAGGTTTTCAATGAACATTACTCTATCCGTAGACGAGCAAGTCGCGCAGCGTGCCAGAGATGCAGCCCAAAAAATGGGCAAAAGCCTCAACCAAGCCGTGCGTGACTACCTGGAGCAGCTCGCCGGGGGTGGGCGGCGTGGCCAGCAATGGGCGCAATTTGAAGAACGCTGCCTTGGCTCCCAGGCCAAGCTGGAAGGCTGGCAATTCAACCGCGATGAAGCCAACGCGCGATAGACCATGACCACACGCAGCTTTATTGATACCAATGTCCTTATATATGCCGAAGCCAGCGACGAACCCCTCAAACAACGCGCAGCCATCGCCCTTTTAAAGAGCCTCTTTCTGGACGGCCAAGGCGTGCTGTCCACCCAGATTTTGCAGGAATACTGCAACGTAGCACTCAAGAAACTCAAGCTATCAGCGCAGCACGTACGCGCTCAGCTAGACCTGTACGAACAATTTGAAATCGTGCAGGTCACCCCCGCCATCATTCATGCGGGCCTGGACTTGCACCAAACCCGCAGCATTTCGTTTTTTGATGCCGTGGTGCTTGCGAGTGCCCATGCCTCCGGTTGCGAAGTCATCTGGACCGAAGATATGAACACGGCAGAGGTGATCAACGGCGTGCGCATCGCCAACCCGTTCATGGACTCCGTCGCATTTTAGACACCGCTGTGCACCGCATCCATTGCCCCAATCACCTCATGTGAGCGATCCCGGATCGAGGTAATTTCCTCTTTCAGCAATCGCTTGTCCAACGGAGCTGCCTCAAAAGGTACCAGCATCAAGGACTGGCCGTTGACCGTAACCAGTGGGCATAGACGGTGCGGCAACTCCTTGGCAGCAAGGGTTGTTACGGCCAGGGGAACCACCATGCGCGTGGCCAAGGCGCTGAGCAAGTCACTCTGCACGTCCACCACAAAGGGGTAAACATCGCGCATGCGTGGGCTGGGGTTGGTGTAGACATCAAACTGCATAAAGTGACTCACCAAACTCGAAGGTCGTCGCACCACAGGCCATGCGCTTCAAAGCGCTGGTTTTGCTCGGCCAACCACGCGCGGTGCGATTGCTCGAATTGCGCCTTGCGCTGCGCCAGCGTTTCAGGCCGGGAAGCCGCCTGAAGGTCAGAAAACTGCTTGGCAGACAGGATGACGGTGTCAATACGTCCATCCTTTTCTACAAAAACCGGACCGTCTTTGGCATGGGCGCAAATAGCGCCAAATCGGTTCTTTGCTTCTGTGGCGGTCACTTGCATTCGAGTCTCCAGAATAGTTTGATGGCTATTTTAGCTAACCAAAAGAACTGGAGCGACTAGAAGCCCTGCAATTCGAAAATTGGGCCTTTTAGCCACGCGCTATTGCTATTGAATAGCAGCCGGCTCCGCCCTTGGCGGTGCAATAATTCGCCCACCATGCCCATCAGCCCTTCGCATGCCCAGCAAGTTCGCCTTGCAGCACAGCAACTGGCTGTTGCAAATCCCCCATCCGGTGGACAACCAAACCTGCAAAGGCTCCCCATACATGAGTTAGTGCGCCGTGGCTGGATCTGACCACGCCGCAAAAAAAACATCACCGGTCTAGGCTACGTAAGCCTCAGCAACGCCGCCCTACTGTTAGCGTGGAATAATCCCACCATGCGCCTGACACCCGACCAAATCCAAGCCATACGGCATGCTGCACAGGCCAGTTTTGGCCAGAACGCCGCCGTGTGGGTATTTGGGTCGCGCGTGGATGACACCAAAAAAGGCGGTGACATCGACCTGCTGGTGCGCCCGCAAGCCGTATTGGCTGACCAGCCCTTTGCCAGAAAGATCCGGATGCTCACTTTGCTGGAGCGCCAACTGGGCGAGCGAAAGATAGACATCGTTGTCGAACAACCCCTCGATGCCCGGCCCATCGTGGCGGTGGCGCACGCAACGGGGGTTCAAATCCAATGACACCCTCCACGGAACAGTTGGCCCTGCGGCAAATTCATGCGGTGTGCCAAACCCACGCCCAAGCGTTGGAAGAAGCCCTGCACGATATGCAATTGCGTGCGCTATCGGTTGACGAATACCAGCACCTCACCAAAGAAGACAGGCGCCTGCTCGACCAGTTTGCGTACCGCTACACCCGCCTTCAAGACGACATGGGAGCCCGCCTCATGCCCGCTGTGCTGAAAGCACTGGGTGAAGACATTGCCCCCATGTCAGCCATCGACCGCTTCAGCCGCCTGGAGCAAATTGGCTGGCTCGCCAGCGCAGACGACTGGATGACCCTGCGCCAAGTGCGCAACCAGTTCTCGCACGACTACCCCGATAGCGCCACCGAGCGGTATGAGCGCCTGCAAGCGGCCATCCAAGCCGCTCAGAAGCTTGTCATCACCCTGGCGCACTTCCAAAGCCATATAGCGAACTTGCAGCAATAACCCTGCCAACACCGGCCCGCTCCTGAGCCTCAGCATA
>CAJBMJ010000207.1 GCA_903954045.1 uncultured beta proteobacterium
GAAATCCTTTGGTAATGGCCATGTCGTCTCCCCTTACTTGCCGCTGCGCAGCTCACGCCGCAAAATTTTTCCCACATTGGATTTGGGCAGATCGTCCCGAAACTCGATGTACTTAGGGCGCTTGTACCCGGTAAGGTTTTCTTCGCAAAAGTCCTGCACATCGGACTCGGCCAGGGTCGGGTCGCTGCGCACGATGTACACCTTGATGGCCTCTCCCTGCTTTTCATCCGGGATGCCGATCACTGCGCACTCCAGCACGCCCTTGCAGGTGGAAATAACGTTCTCCAGTTCGGACGGGAATACGTTGAAACCGCTCACCAGAATCATGTCCTTGATGCGGTCGACGATGCGTGTGTAGCCGCGTTCATCCATGATCCCCACATCACCGGTGCGCATGAAACCGTCTGCCGTAAATGCCTTGGCGTTTTCTTCGGGCTGCAGGTAGTAGCCGGTCATCACGTTGGGGCCCTTGATGCAGATTTCGCCCGACTGGCCTTGCAGCAAAGAATTGCCTTCGGCGTCCTTGATGGCGATGTCGATGCTGGGCAGGGGCAGGCCAATGGTTCCAGTGAATGTTGAGGTCGTGACCAGATTGTTGGTGCCCATGGCGCAGGTTTCACTCATGCCCCAGCCTTCGACCATGGGGCAGCCGGTGGTGGACATCCACTTTTTCGCCGTGCCCTCACTGGCAGCCATGCCACCGGCCTGCGAGACATACAGCGTGGAGAAGTCCAGCGTCTTGAACTGGGGCTGCTGGAGCAGCGCGTTAAACAGGGTGTTGACTGCGGGCAACATGTGAAAAGGCCGCTTTTTGAGCGTTTCTACAAACTTTCCAAAATCACGCGGATTGGGAATGAGCGTCATATGCGCCCCCCAGCGCACCGATAGTAGGCACAACCCCAGCGCGAAGATGTGGTACAGCGGCAAGGCAGCAATCAGGTTCATCTTGCTGACATCACCCACGCGCTGCACTGCTGGCGTAAACCAGGCCTCGGCCTGCAAAACAGCAGAAACCACGTTTCTATGCGTCAGCACGGCGCCCTTGGACAGGCCGGTAGTGCCGCCGGTGTACTGCAGGAACGCAACCGAGTCGAGCGTGACCGCCGCCGGTTTGAGTGTCATGCCCGCGCCCTCGGCGATGCAATGCTTGAAAGTGGTAACCGTGCGCCCGTTGGTCAGCGGCAACTCAAAAGCGGGCACCATGCGTGCCAGGTGCCGCACTGCAAAAGTGATCCAGCGCCCGTACCAGAAACCCAGCAGATCGCCCATGGAAGCCACCACCACATGCTTGATTGCCGTGCGCTCGGTCACGTCCTGCAAGGTGTGGGCAAAGTTTTCCAGAATGACGATGGCTGTGGCCCCTGAATCCTTGAGCTGATGCTCTAGCTCCCTCGCCGTGTACAGCGGGTTGACGTTCACACAGGTGTAGCCAGCTCGCAAAACACCGGCCATGGTCACCGCAAACTGGGGCACGTTGGGCAGCATCAGGGCGACCCGTGCGCCTGGCTCCAAGCCTTTGCTTTGCAGCCAGGCAGCCATGGCTACGGACAGTTCGTCTACTTCTGCGTAGGTCATCCACTGGTCCATGCAAACCGAAAACGGCTTTCTTGCATTGGCGCGAAATGAAGTTTCCAGCAACTGGTTCAGCGACCTGAATTGCTCGGGGTCAATGGTGTGGGGCACACCTTCGGGGTAACTCTTGAGCCAGATTTTTTCCATGCAATGCTCCTGTTGCGCGCATTGTGGCCCGTCCTGCGGGTCTGGCGTTATGGGGCTTTTCCCAAGCAAAGCCGCAATTCGGTCTCGCAAGTGACACGGTCTGCGGCAAAGAGCCTCTCAATCCAGGCCGACTCCCTTTGCCGGATGGTGCCCAGAAACTCGCTGACGGTAGAACGCTTACCCGCCATGTCGGCAAAAGTATCAAATCCTGCTTCCAGAAAAGACTGCAGGGCTGCCAGCCCCGCCAATGAGGCAGGCTTTCGCATCATGCGCAACATGGTCCGCAGACCGGGTTTGCGGGTGAGACGCTCGAGTTCCTGCCCCACTTGCAGCACTACTTCAAGTTGTTGGCTCCTGTCGGCCTGTCGGCCCACAGCATCCCAGCTTGCCAGGTAGCGCCCAAATTCCTGACCGTTCCCCGTAAAGCTGCTGGCCTGCCAGGCTTTGGCCATCTGGTAATCCAGTTCTTCCGTCAGGGCGTGCAATTGCGCCATGGCCACTGCTGTGCCAACCACCTGCTTGGGGAAAAAGCTCTCCAGAGCACCAGCAATGCGGGCAAACTGGCTATCACGGGCCGAGTAATCTTTTTCGCTGTAGAGTTCCACCAGGAAAAAGCGGGTCGCCCCGGAAAAGGTCTTGGAGGCCAGCAGATCCGCATAGGTCCCGCCAAAGCGTTGGGCCTGAAAACGCTTGACCGCATGGGCCGCCTCACGCAGGCCTGCTTGGGCCGCAGTGGACTCCCTTAGGGCGGTCACTTGTGCAACGCAATCCCGAATAATGTGTGCGGCTTCCATAAGTTGCAGAAGTTTAGCGACGATAGACACCCCATGGACGAATCTAATTTAGGGTGTTTTCCCCACACTCGGGGCACGATTGGGGGTTGCATACTAGGGAAAACCCTTATATTGCAGACATGGTTAACGCACTTCGATTGTTAAAAGCATCTTTTGAGGCAGGGCAGGACTTTCTGCACCCTCCCTCCGATGAGCCGCGTCCGTCGGACGCGCCATCCGTCATCGTGCCCATTCGTTCGCTGGGAGCAAACCACCGGGATCGCATCGCCAAACATCTTCTGGCGCTCGAAAGTAGCGACCGGTATCTGCGTTTTGGCTACATGGCCCGGGATGAGCACATCCAAAAATATGTCGACAAATTGGACTTTGAGCGAGACGATATTTTTGGTATTTACAACCGCAAACTGGAGCTTCTGGCGGTAGCCCATTTGGCCTATGCCAAAGGCTACGGCTATGACAAGTGTGCCGAGTTTGGGGTTTCCGTAGTGGCGCAGGCCAGGGGACGGGGCTATGGAGCGCGCCTGTTTGAACGGGCAGCCATGCACGCTTCCAACGAGGGCGTGAGCATGATGTTTATCCACGCCCTGAGCGAAAACACGGCCATGCTCAACATCGCCCGCAAGGCCGGTGCGCGCACCGAGCGAGACGGCAGCGAATCCGAGGCCTACCTGACACTGCCCGCCGCCTCGTTGGACAGTCGTCTCACCGAAATGCTGGAAGAGCGGATTGCCCAGACCGACTATTCCCTCAAGCAGCAGGCACAGCAGTTCTGGAGTTTCCTGGCGCACCTACAGGAGATTCGCAAAAGCGTCCAGGACGCGCAGAAGCGCACCTCCCCCTGAGCTGCGTTGGGCTTGTTGCGCTGGGCTTTGGCGGTGGGCTCCGCAAATCCGCTATCCTTGAGCCTCTCCAACAACGGCCTTACGGCCAACACGTCAGTGTCAGACCCCCATCCTGCGCGCGCTACCGACAGAGAAGACAAGCGCACGTTTCTGCAAAAACTCGCCGAGTTCATTCACCCGGGACCCGACTCCACGGATGAACTGATAGAAACGCTGGCCGAGGCCGAAGACAACAAAATCATCAACGGCGAGTCGCGCCTGATGCTCGAGGGCGTCATCCGCATGGCGGATATGACCGCCGGTGAAGTCATGGTGCCCGCCACCCGCATGGACCTGCTCGATATCCAGTCGCCACTGGATACCCTGCTGCACAAGGTCATTGACACTGCGCACTCGCGCTTCCCGGTGTATGACGGTGAGCGTGAAAACATCATCGGAATCCTGCTGGCCAAAGACCTGCTGAAACTGCAGCGCGCACCCGAACTCAATATCCGCGCCTTGCTGCGCCCTGCCGTCTTTGTGCCGGAAACCAAAGGCCTGAACGACTTGCTGCGTGACTTCAGGGGCAACCGCAACCACCTGGCCATTGTGATTGACGAGTTTGGACGGGTGGCTGGCCTGATCACCATTGAAGATGTGCTTGAGCAGATCGTGGGCGAAATTGAAGACGAATTCGATGTCACTGAGGACGATGGAGACATCTTTGCTCTGGGCGACCGGGTATACCGGGTCAGCGGAGACACGCCTATTGAGCGGCTCAACGATGAACTAGGGGTCAGTCTGGCAGCCTCTGACCCGGAAGACCACTTTGACACCATAGGCGGCCTGATCGCCCATGAAATGGGCCATGTACCCAAGCGCGGCGAACGCTACGCCCTGGGTGGGCTGGAATTTGTGGTGATGCACACCAAGGGCGGCGCGGTGAAGTGGTTCAAGGTGTCCGCGCAGCCCATTTCCGCCGCCTGAGCGGCATGGCGCTGTTTCATGCAGAACTCTCGACGCTTCCGGTCGACCGGCGCATATTTGCTACGCTATTGATAGCTGCGTACGCCCATTCTTCGGGCGTCAGCTGGCCAATTCACGCTTTTTTTGAGCATGGAGCCTCTGTCTGGTGGCTGCAAATAGTGGCCCTGGCAGTCTTGTGTTGGTGCCTGCGGCATGCCAGCACATGGCGTCAGGCCTTTGGCCTGGGCTGGCTGTTTGCAACGGCCTGGCTGTGTAGCACTTTCTGGTGGTTGTATGTGGCCATGCACACCTATGCCGGACTCCACGGCGCAATAGCCGCCTTGGCCATTGTGGCGCTGGCGGGGGCACTGGGTCTGTATTACGCCCTGGCCATGGGCTTGTTCTGGCATCTTTCCCAAAACAGACCGGTGATCGGGGCTCTGGTCTTTGCCGCTGCCTGGACCTGCGCCGAGATGGCGCGCGGCACCTGGCTCACCGGCTTTGGCTGGGGGGCTGTGGGTTACGCCCATGCGGATGGCCCACTGGCTTTCTATATTCCGTGGTTGGGCGCCTATGGAGTTGGTGCGATAGCAGCCTGGCTGGCGGCAGTATTGGCCTCCAAACTCCGCGCGGCGCCAAGCGCATGGGCAGCGGGATTGGCTTTGCTGGTTCTGGGCATGACTGCCCCTGCAAGCCTGACCCAATGGACCGAGCCCACGGGCAGCCTGACTGTGCGCCTGTTGCAAGGCAACATCCCCCAGGACGAAAAGTTTGAACCCGGCACCGGCGTGCGCCAGGCCTTGCAATGGTACGGGGATCAACTGATGGCAGGCCAGGGGGCCCTGGTGGTTGCACCGGAGACGGCCATTCCGGTACTCCCCCAGCAGTTGCCCGCCGAATACTGGGGCGCGCTGCAGCAACAGTTTTTGCAAGGCAAACAGGCTGCTCTGATTGGTATTCCCCTAGGCAGCTACTCGCAGGGCCATACCAACTCGGTCATTGGTTTGGCACCGGGATTGACCGAACCCTGGCGCTACGACAAGCACCACCTGGTGCCATTTGGCGAATTTATTCCGCCGCTGTTCAAGTGGTTCACCCAGATGATGAACATACCGCTGGGCGACTTCAACCGGGGGCCATTGGGGCAGCCGTCCTTCGCCTGGCAGGGACAGCGTCTGGCACCCAACATTTGCTATGAAGACCTGTTTGGCGAGGAATTGGGTACCCGCTTTACCAACCCGGCATTGGCCCCCACGATTTTTGTGAATGTCAGCAACATTGGCTGGTTTGGCAACTCGGTGGCGATTGACCAGCACCTGACGATTTCACGCATGCGCGCGCTCGAGTTTGAACGACCCTTTGTGCGTGCCACCAACACCGGTGCCACCGCATTTCTGGACCACCTGGGACAAGTCACCGCAGCCTTGCCAAGACTGAGCGAAGGCGTACTGGACGGCGCCGTACAGGGGCGCACCGGCCTCACGCCCTTCGCCTGGTGGGTCTCACGCTGGGGTCTGTGGCCGCTATGGCTGCTGGCACTGGCTATCATTGCCTTTGGGTACCGACAATTGCGGTACCTCTCCACAGACTAGACCACAGGAATTTGACATGCGGGTATGGGCCAGATTGGGGGCAATTATTGGGGCACTGTCATTGAGCACAGCGGTGTTGGCCCAGACGCCAACCTTTGAGCAGGCCGCCAAGGCGTTCAAACAGGGCAATTTCAGTGCCGCCCTTGCGGGATTTCAACCGCTGGCAGAGCAGGGTCAGGCGGCTGCTCAAGTGGTGCTGGGCCTGATGTATGCAGAAGGCTCGGGTGTACCCAAGGACCCAGAGACTGCTTACACCTGGTGGCTCAAGGCGGCCGCCCAAGGGAATGCCGACGCCAAAGAGCTGGCTACCGGCATGGAGCCACGTTTGAACCCCCAGCAAATCGCCCGCGCCCGTTCTGCAGCAGCGCAAACCGATGCGAAGCGCCTGGCCGTGAAGACTGCCGCGCCAGCGGCACCCGTGCCTTCGGCAGGACAACCCCAAAAGCTCGGCTGCGACGACGCCCTGGCGCTGAAAAACACCTATACCCCTTTGGATTTGTACGCTGCCCTGCCCCAGTGCATGGAAAAAACCCTGTACCCGCAGGCCGGTTTGTTCTTTGCACTGGCTGGCACTTACGGCATGTACGACCGCCTGCGGGTTCGCGACGTAGCGGCCCATCAGACGCTCGCTGCCTTGAAGATGACCTACACCGACAAACTGCCAGACGACTTCAAGAATTACCTGGCCACCTTGTCATCAGGCCCCCCGCTGGCACAACTCTGCGATGCAGTTCGCAAGGTCGGCTCGCCCCAGTATTTTCCGCACTACATGGCGCAGTCTGGCGCAGCAGCCAGACCGATCGCGATGGACGAATCTGCTGACGACCCTCAGCAACTCTGGCATCAGGCCCTGGACACCTATCTGCACTGCCCGGACTGAGCCCGTAAAATCGCTCGCTTGCACGCAGTTTTGGCGTGTTTAACAACTTCAGGGTGGCAAGCGCTGCACCCGCACTGGTTTTATGTTGACCTTCCAGCAAATCATTTTGAAACTGCAGTCGTACTGGGATGCCCAGGGTTGCGCACTTTTGCAACCCTATGACATGGAAGTGGGCGCGGGGACTTCACACACCGCTACGTTTTTGAGAGCAATCGGGCCTGAACCCTGGAAGGCAGCCTATGTGCAGCCGAGCCGTCGCCCCAAGGACGGCCGCTACGGAGAAAACCCCAATCGCTTGCAGCACTACTACCAGTACCAGGTGGTTCTGAAACCCGCACCCAGCAACATATTGGAGCTGTACCTGGGTTCACTCGAAGCGTTGGGCTTTGACTTGAAGAAAAACGACATCCGCTTTGTGGAAGACGACTGGGAAAACCCCACCCTGGGCGCCTGGGGTCTGGGCTGGGAGGTGTGGCTCAACGGCATGGAAGTGACCCAGTTCACCTACTTCCAGCAGGTGGGCGGCATTGACTGCAAGCCCATTACTGGTGAGATCACCTACGGGTTGGAGCGCCTGGCGATGTACCTCCAGGGTGTTGACAACGTCTACAACCTGCAGTGGACCGACACCCTCAAGTACGGTGATGTCTATCACCAGAACGAGGTGGAGCAGTCCACCTACAACTTTGAGCACAGCGATGCAGACTTTTTGTTCACGGCCTTTAACGCGCACGAAAAGCAGGCCAAGTATTTGATGGAGCAGCAACTCGCCCTGCCCGCCTACGAGCAGGTGCTCAAGTGCGCGCACAGCTTTAACCTGCTGGATGCACGTGGCGCCATTAGCATCACGGAGCGTGCTGCCTACATCGGCCGTATCCGCAACCTGGCCCGCAGCGTGGCGCAAAGCTATTACGAGAGCCGCGAGCGCCTGGGCTTCCCCATGGCACCGCGCGCGTGGGTGGAACAGATGACAAAGAAGGCTGCGTGAGCGCAGGAGAAAACTGACATGACAACAAAAAACCTTCTGGTGGAACTGTTTGTAGAAGAGCTGCCCCCCAAGGCACTCAAAAAGCTGGGCGATTCGTTTGCGAACGGAATGCTGGAACAGCTCAAGACTCTGGGCCTGGCTGGCTCCGATTCGGCTGTGACGCCCTACGCGTCCCCCCGCCGCCTGGCTGCACACATCAGCCATGTCTGGCTCAAGGCCGAAGACAAGGCCGTGCAGCAAAAACTCATGCCCGTGAGCGTGGGCCTGGACGCTTCGGGCAACGCTACGCCAGCTTTGCTCAAAAAACTACAGGCGCTGGGTGCAGACTTGTCTGACCCTAAAGCTACCGTAGCCGCCTTGAAGCGTGCTCCGGATGGCAAGGCCGAGGCGCTGTTTTATGACAGCCTGGTTACCGGCGCCACTTTGGACACCGGATTGCAAAAGGCACTGGACGAAGCTATTCGCCTGTTGCCCATCCCCAAGGTGATGAGCTACCAGCTGGAGACCGATTGCGAACTGCCCGGTTGGAGCAGCGTGAACTTTGTGCGCCCCGCCCATGGCCTGGTAGCGCTGCACGGCAAGACGGTGGTGCCGGTCAAGGCGCTGGGGCTCACAGCAGGACACACCACCCACGGCCACCGCTTTGAGGCCTTGCTGTCGCCGGTGATGTTTCTGGACGCCGATAGCTATGCCGACACTTTGCGCAACGATGGTGCGGTGATTGCCTCCTTTGCCGAACGCAAGGCCGAAATTGCGCGCCAACTGGCGGCGGCTGCGGCCAAGGTTGGAGGTGGCTGCAAGCCGATTGAAGACGACGCCTTGCTCGACGAGGTAACTGCACTGGTGGAACGTCCCAATGTGTTGATCTGCGAATTTGAAAAACAGTTTCTTGATGTGCCCCAGGAGTGCCTGATTCTGACCATGAAGGCCAACCAGAAGTACTTCCCCTTGCTCGACGCAAATGACAAGCTGACCAACCAATTTTTGGTGGTCAGCAACATCAGTCCGGCGGACACCAGCTTTGTGGTGGGCGGCAACGAGCGCGTGGTGCGCCCCCGCCTGGCCGATGCCAAGTTTTTCTTCGATCAGGACCGCAAGAAGACGCTGGCCTCTCGCGTCGAATCACTGGGCAAAGTGGTTTACCACAACAAATTGGGCACGCAAGGCGAGCGTGTGGAGCGCGTGCGCGCCATTGCGAAAACCATTGCCAGCCAGCTGGGTGATGCCAGCCTGATTGCCGACGCTGACCTGGCCGCGCAACTGGCCAAGACCGACCTGGTGACCGATATGGTGGGCGAGTTCCCTGAGCTGCAAGGGATCATGGGCGGCTATTACGCACTCAATGATGGCTTGGGTACCGAAGTGGCACACGCCATTGAAGACCACTACAAGCCCCGCTTCGCCGGAGACGCCTTGCCGCGCAACATGGCAGGTGTGGTGGTGGCGCTGGCTGACAAACTGGAAACGCTGGTTGGCATGTTCGGCATTGGAAATTTGCCCACCGGCGACAAAGACCCGTTTGCCCTGCGCCGCCACGCGCTGGGCGTGATCCGCATGCTGGTAGAAAAAGACCTGCCACTGGAAATTGCTTCTCTGGTCAAGGCTGCAGCGCCCGCGTTTGGCGACAAGATCAAGGACGCATCTGGTGCATTAACGGACTTTATCTTCGACCGACTGGCGGGCAGTCTGCGCGAGCAAGGCTACAGCGCACAAGAGGTGGAGGCCGTGCTGGCACTGCGTCCGCAGCGCCTGGGCGATGTGGCCAAGCGTCTGCTGGCGGTACGTGCTTTTGCGGCATTGCCCGAGAGCCCCGCACTGGCGGCGGCCAACAAACGTATCGGCAACATCCTGAAAAAAGCCGACGACGTCGATGCCCATGTCAGCGAAGTGCTGTTGCAGGAAGCCGCCGAAAAATCACTGTACGCCGCAATGCAAACCGTTTTGCCGCAGGCCCAAAAGCAGTGGGAAGGTGGTGACTACACCGCATCGCTGCAATCGCTGGCCGCTTTGCGAGTGCCGGTAGATGCCTTCTTTGAAGACGTGATGGTGAACGCCGAAGCCATGGACTTGCGCCTGAATCGCCTGGGTCTGCTCAAAAGCCTGCACGTCGCGATGAACCGCGTGGCCGACCTCTCCAAATTAGCGGCTTGACCCCATGAAACTCTGCATTCTCGACCGCGACGGCACCATCAACGAAGACAGTCCGGACTACATCAAGTCCCCCCAGGAGTGGCAGCCCTTGCCCGGAGCACTGGAAGCGATTGCCAAGCTCAACCACGCAGGTTGGCACGTGGTGGTGGCTACCAACCAGTCTGGTCTGGGACGCGGCCTGTTTGATGTGGCAGCACTCAACGAGATGCACGCCAAGATGCACACCATGCTGGCTGCCGCCGGTGGGCGTGTGGATGCTGTGTTCTTTTGCCCCCATGCGCCCGATGAGGCATGCCGCTGCCGCAAGCCCGAGCCTGGCCTCTTTGAGCAAATTGCCGAGCGCTATGGTTTGGACATCAAAGGCATCCCCGCCGTGGGCGACTCCACCCGCGACCTGGTGGCCGCATTTGCAGCCGGTTGCCAGCCGCACCTGGTGCTCACGGGAAAATCCGAGTCCTACCGCGACCGGCCCTTGCCGGAAGGCACGCCCCCCAACACCATCGTGCACCAGGACCTGAGCGCGTTTGCCGACTATATGGTGACTAACGGCTGATCTGTGCACCCGCTGCTGCGCTACACGCTGGACCTGTTTGACGTTGCGTCGCAACCTGTGGCTTCTGCGCCTGGGCCAGCCAAGGCACCGGACCAGCCCAGACGCCAAAAATCCAAGCCATTCAGGCCTGTAGCGCCTATAGACAGTGCGCAGACTGCTATTGATTCAATAGCAAACAACCATTTCACCCACCCAAAGGCCAACCGGGAATTGCGCCTGGGCGACGCCACGGTCGCCTATGTTTTTGCTCGCGCCAAGCGCCGCACCATCGGATTTGTCGTTGGTCCCGATGGTCTGGCCGTACGTGCGCCCCGGTGGAC
>CAJBMJ010000208.1 GCA_903954045.1 uncultured beta proteobacterium
AGGCGAATCCTCCTCGGTGGTGACGGTGATTGACGGCTACCAGATGGCCAGAAACGGTCGTGCCGGTCCGGCCTTGGCTGCTGCAGGTTTGGGTTCTTTCTTTGCAGGCTGCGTCGGTACACTGATCCTGGCTGCTTTTGCTGGTCCGCTGACCGAGCTGGCCTTCAAGTTCGGTCCTGCCGAATACTTCTCCCTAATGATTCTGGGCCTCATCGGCGCGGTGGTGCTGGCCTCAGGCTCCCTGCTGAAGGCTGTGGCAATGATTGTGCTAGGTCTGCTCATGGGCATGGTCGGCACGGACGTCAACTCCGGCGTGGCGCGATTTAGCTTTGATATTCCTGAACTCACCGACGGCATAGGTTTCATCGTGATCGCCATGGGGGTTTTTGGCTATGGCGAAATCATCAGCAACCTCGCCAAGCATGAAAGTGAACGCGAAGTCTTCGTTGCTAATGTGACCGGCCTGATGCCCACCAAGGAAGACTTTCTCAACATGGTTCCTGCAGTACTGCGCGGAACCGCGATGGGCTCCATGCTCGGCATCTTGCCCGGTGGAGGCGCCGTCATGGCCGCTTTTGCCGCGTACACCATTGAGAAAAAGACCAAACTCAAACCCGGTGAAGTGCCCTTTGGCAAGGGCAATATCCGAGGTGTGGCTGCCCCTGAGGCCGCCAATAACGCGGGCAGCCAGACCTCGTTTATCCCGCTGCTCACACTTGGAATTCCGCCCAACGCCGTGATGGCGCTGATGGTCGGGGCCATGACCATCCACAATATTCAGCCTGGACCCCAGGTGATGACCAGCAACCCCGAACTGTTCTGGGGTCTGATTGCCTCCATGTGGATCGGTAACCTGATGCTCGTCATCTTGAACCTGCCCCTGATTGGCATCTGGATCAAATTGCTGACGGTTCCTTACCGCTGGCTGTTCCCCTCCATCGTGCTGTTCTGTGCGATCGGGGTGTACTCGACCAACAACAATACCTTTGACATCTGGATGGTGGCCATCTTTGGAATCATCGGTTACCTGTTTATCAAGCTCGGCGCTGAACCTGCGCCACTGCTACTGGGCTTTATTCTGGGCCCGATGATGGAAGAGTACCTGCGTCGGGCGCTCCTCTTGAGTCGGGGTGACTGGTCGGTTTTTGTAACCCGGCCTCTATCAGCTGGCCTGCTGGCTGCCGCGACCTTGCTGCTGGTGGTGGTGCTTATGCCTTCCATCAAAGCAAAACGCGAAGAGGCTTTCGTGGAAGATTAATGGGGAACAGAGAAGCCCTTCGGGGCTGATCGACAAAAGGGTGCCACCGGCACCCTTTTTTCTTGCGAGCACTGGTTAGGGAAAATCCCGATACCTCAAGTTAATTAATTAATGAAAAATTAAAGAACTCGGGTAAGCACGGTGCCTGCCCGATTTGTACCTTGTCCTGGTTCCAGCGGTGATCCGGGCAGTAACTTATTGGAGACATGATGTTGAAGCTTTCGAAACTTGCTACAGCGGTAGCACTGGTGGTGGCGGGTTCTGCGGCAATGGCCGGTGAAGTGGAAGTCCTGCATTACTGGACCTCCGGTGGCGAAGCCAAATCGGTAGCTGAGCTCAAGAAGATCATGGAAGGCAAGGGGCACACCTGGAAAGACTTTGCGGTGGCTGGCGGCGGTGGTGACAATGCTGCCACCGTTCTGAAAAGCCGCGTAGTGAGCGGCAATCCTCCTGCTGCCGCCCAGATCAAGGGCCCGGCGATTCAGGAATGGGCTTCAGAAGGCGTGCTGGGCAATCTCGATGCCACTGCGACTGCTGAAAAGTGGGATAGTCTGCTACCCAAGGTGGTGGCCGATGTTATGAAATACAAAGGCAATTACGTTGCAGCTCCGGTGAACGTGCACCGCGTGAACTGGATGTGGGCCAATGCCGCTGTACTCAAAAAAGCTGGAGTCAAGGGTACTCCCAAGACGTGGCCCGAGTTTTTTGCCGCCGCAGACCTGGTGAAGAAAGCGGGCCTGATCGCCGTGGCGCACGGTGGCCAGAACTGGCAGGATTTCACCACCTTTGAATCCGTCGCTCTGGGCGTGGGTGGCACCAAGTTCTACAACGATGCGCTGGTCAAACTTGACCAGAAAGCCCTGACCAGCGACGCCATGGTCAAGACGCTGGAAACCTTCCGCAAGGTCAAGAGCTACACCGACGCGGCTGCCCCTGGACGCGACTGGAATCTGGCTACTGCGATGGTGATTCAAGAGAAGGCTGCTTTCCAGTTCATGGGCGACTGGGCGAAGGGCGAGTTCTCCGCCGCTGGCAAAGTGCCAGGCAAGGATTACATCTGCGCCGCTGCACCTGGTACCGACAAGGCATACACCTTCAACGTGGACTCTTTTGCGATGTTCAAGCTCAAGGACGCTGGAGCCCAAAAGGCCCAAGCCGATTTGGCAGCGAGCATCATGGGTACACAGTTCCAGGAAGTGTTCAACCTGAACAAGGGCTCGATCCCTGTGCGTCTGAACATGGACATGGCCAAATTTGACGATTGCGCCAAACTGTCTGCCAAGGACTTTGTGGATACCGCCAAGAGTGGTGGTCTGGTGCCTTCCGTGGCCCACGGCATGGCGATCAAGCCCGCGGCTGAAGGTGCCATCAAGGATGCGGTCAGCCAGTTCTGGAACGATGACAAGATCTCTGTGGCCGACGGTGTGAAGAACATCGCCAAGGCTGCGGCTACCAAGTAAGCGATTTGCTCGCTTGATCGCAAAGGGGGTGGGACACGTGCCGCCGTTCGTGTCCCCCGCCCTGCGGGCTCCTCCTTTACCTCACTTTGGCACGTATCCCACCCCCTTTGCTTTTGGGTGGGCTCGCGTAGGCATTCCGGTGCACCGTCTATGAAATCCTTTGAAAACCTCTTGCCCAAACTGGTCATCGCGCCGGGCTTTGTGCTCGGGTTTGCCTTTATCTACGGCTTCATGATCTGGAACGGGGTGTTGTCCGTGACCGGTTCGCGCATGCTGCCCAACTACGACGAGTTCGTGGGTCTGGAGCAGTACGTCAAGCTCTGGGAAATGGACCGCTGGCATGTCGCCCTGAAAAACCTGGGCATTTTCACCGTGTTGTATGTCGGAGGCTCGATGCTGGTGGGCATGGTGCTGGCCATTGTGCTGGACCAGAAAATCCGCGCTGAAGGTGTGTTGCGCACCATTTACCTCTACCCCATGGCACTGTCATTTATTGTGACGGGTACGGCCTGGAAATGGATTCTGAACCCCAGCTTGGGGCTGGAAAAGCTGATGCATGACATCGGGTGGAGCAGCTTCTCGTTTGACTGGTTGGTGCAAAGCGATACGGCCATTTACTGCGTGGTTATTGCTGGAATCTGGCAGTCGGCAGGTTTCGCGATGGCTCTGTTTCTGGCAGGCTTGCGTGGCATTGACGACAGCATCATCAAGGCGGCACAAATTGACGGTGCATCCCTGCCGCGCATCTACTGGCGCATCATCCTGCCGATATTGCGCCCTGTGGTTTTCTCCACCATTCTGGTGCTGTCACATCTGTCGATCAAGGCATTCGATCTGGTGATGGCGCTGACCTCGGGCGGACCGGGCTACGCCACCGACGTGCCGGCGACCTTCATGTTTGTGATGAGCTTCAACCGGGGGCAGATTGGCCTGGGTGCAGCCAGTGCCACCATGATGCTGGCTATGGTGGCTGCCATCGTGGTTCCCTACCTTTACAGCGAACTTCGCACCAAACCCCATGACCGCTAAGCACCTTTACCGCGTTGCGGTGTACGGCACCTTGCTTTTGGCAGCCGTGTTCTTTCTGGCTCCGCTCTATGTGATGCTGGCTACCTCCTTCAAGGACGCAGACGAAATCCGTGCGGGCAATCTTATGAACCTGCCGCATTCACTCAATTTCGAGTCCTGGAGGTTAGCCTGGTCTACTGCCTGCACCGGCGTGGACTGCCGGGGCCTGAAACCCTATTTCTGGAATTCGGTGAGCATGGCCGTGCCAGCGGTGCTGATTTCCACAGCCTGGGGTGCAGTGAATGGCTACGTGCTTTCGATGTGGAAATTCAAGGGCTCTGACCTGCTGTTTGGCTTCATCCTGTTTGGCGTTTTCATGCCCTTTCAGGTGGTGCTCTTGCCCATGAGCCAGGTGCTTGGCATGCTGGGCTTGTCCAGCTCCATTACCGGTCTGGTGCTGGTGCATTGCCTGGCAGGCATGGCGGGAACCACGCTGTTCTTTCGCAATTACTACACCGCCATTCCGCGTGAGTTGGTCAATGCGGCGCGCATGGACGGCGCGGGCTTCTGGCGTATTTTTGTGCGCATCGTCATCCCCATGTCCACGCCCATTCTGATGGTCACGCTGATCTGGCAGTTCACCAACATCTGGAACGACTTTTTGTTTGGTGTGGCTTTCAGCGGGGCTGACAGCAAGCCCATCACGGTGGGCCTCAACAACATGGCCAATACGTCGAGCAGCGTCAAGAGCTACAACGTGGACATGGCCGCCGCGGTGATCGCTGGCCTGCCCACCATGCTGGTCTATGTGCTGGCAGGTCAATATTTCGTCAAAGGTCTCACAGCCGGTGCTGTGAAAGGATAAACAGCATGGCATCGTCTCTACAAATCAAGGGTATCCGCAAGGTCTACGGCAAAGGTGCATCCGCCGTAGAAGTGCTGAAGAAAATCGATATTGATGTGGCGCCGGGAGAGTTTTTGATCCTGGTAGGTCCGTCGGGTTGCGGCAAATCAACGCTTCTCAACATCATTGCCGGACTGGAAGAGCCTACCGAAGGTCAGTTGCTGATTGGGGGTTCAGATGTCGTGGGTGTGGCACCCGCGCAGCGCGACATAGCCATGGTGTTTCAGAGTTACGCGCTGTATCCGACCATGACGGTGGCTGACAACATCGGCTTTGCACTGGAAATGCGCAAGGTGCCCAAGGACGTGCGAACCAAGCGCATTCACGAAGTGGCAGCCATGCTTCAGATCGAGCATCTGCTGGACCGCCGTCCAGCCCAGCTTTCAGGTGGACAACGTCAGCGCGTGGCGATGGGGCGGGCATTGGCGAGGGATCCGCAACTCTTTTTGTTTGATGAGCCACTCTCCAATCTGGATGCCAAACTGCGCGTGGAAATGCGGGCTGAGATCAAGCGCTTGCACCATGTAGCGGGCATCACCAGCGTGTATGTCACACACGACCAGATCGAGGCCATGACGCTGGGCAGTCGCATCGCGGTGATGAAAGATGGCGTTCTGCAGCAGATTGGAACGCCGGATGAAATCTACCGTCGTCCGGCCAACACCTATGTGGCTGGCTTTATTGGTTCACCGACCATGAACTTCATTCAGGGCAAGGTGCAGCAGGCCGATGGCCAGGGCCAGTTTGTTTTTGAAGGGGGCTCGCTGGATTTGCCGTGCCCGGCAAGGGTTGAGGCGACCCTGGGGCAGAGGCCGGAGCATATTCACCTGAGTGACGATGCATTGTGGAGGGGCGAAGTGATCCTGGTGGAGCCGACCGGCGCTGACACCTATGTGGTGGTGAAGACGGCCGTAGGGCTCATGACCGTTCGTGCCCCTGCCAATACCAAAATCGCCGTGGGTGAGACCGCAGGTCTGAGCGTGAGCAGTCGCCACAACAACTGGTTTGATAGTCAAACCGGCGTGCGCATTGCGTAGTCCACCATAAAGGCTTCAAAGTCGGCCGCTGGCATGGGTCGGGCGTAAAAGTAGCCTTGGGCGAAATCACAGCCTGCAGCGGCGAGCAGGTCGCGTTGCAGCTCCGTTTCCACTCCCTCTGCAATGACCTTCATTCCCAGGGCGTGGGCCATGACGATGATGGCCTTGCACAAAGCCAGATCGGTGGACCCTGCCACCAGAGAGCGCACAAACGACTGGTCTATCTTGATGAAATCGATGTCAAACTTTTGCAGGTAAGACAATGAGGAATAGCCGGTACCAAAGTCGTCCAGTGACACCTGTATACCCGCTTCACCCATTTGGAGTAACTGATCGCCCACCAGGGCGCTGGTGTCCAGCAGCAAGCCTTCGGTAATCTCCACTACGATGGCTTCGCCGGGAAGCCCCATGCCCGCCAGTTGCATGGCCCAGGTGGCACGGCCAATGCCTTCGTGCTGAAACTGCACGGGCGACTTGTTGACGCTAATCTGAAAACCCGGGTCCAGGTCCCGCCGCCAGGCAATCACCTGCTGCGCAGCCTGCTGGAACACCCACTCACCTATATCCACAATCAGACCACTGGACTCGGCAATTGGAATGAAGGACGCAGGGCTGACCATGCCACGGACCGGATGCTTCCACCGGATGAGCGCTTCGGCCTTGTGAATTTTCCCACTGGCCAACTCCACGATGGGCTGGAATACCACGCGAAACTGGTTCTCTGCCAAACCCGAGCGCAGGTCGCTGGCCAGACGCACCCGGGTTTGCGCCGCTTCCTGGAGTGCGGGTGTAAAGAAGCTGAATCGGTTGCGTCCCGCACCCTTGGCAACATACAGGGCCTGGTCCGCGTTCTTGAACAGCTCTTCGATGCCGGTGGCATCGGTCGGGTACAAGGTGATGCCGATGCTCGCAGAGACAAACACCTGCTCGGAACCCAGCTTAAAAACCTGCTCCAGTGCGCCCAGAATTTTTTGGAGAATGCCCTCGAGGTGGCTGGAATTTGGCAACTCGTTGAGGATGATGGTGAACTCGTCACCACCCATGCGGGCCACCGTGTCGGACTCCCGAACGCTGGCCTGAATGCGACGTGCAGCCTCAACCAACAACAGGTCACCAATGTCGTGTCCGAGCGTGTCGTTGACTTCCTTGAAATGGTCCAGATCGATGAATAGGATGGCGAGTTGCTGCTCATCGCGCTTGCTGCGCTTGATCTCATGCTCCAGCCGGTCGCGAAACATGCGCCGGTTGGGCAGGCCAGTGAGGGTATCAAAATAGGCTTGTTGCCGGATCAAGGCTTCCGAGTTTTTGCGCTCGGTGATGTCGGTGTGGGTGCCGATCATGCGAATCGGCTTGCCCTGTTCATCGCGGCTGAGTACCAGGCCGCGGCTCAGCACCCATTTCCAGCTTCCGTCCTTGCAACGAACACGGTGTTCGTTCATGTAGGTGGAAGTTCTTCCACTGAAATGCGCTTCACGGTCGTGCTGCATCTGGTCCAGATCTTCGGGATGGGTGCGGTCGTCAAGTTCACTGGGTTGGTTGCGCAGATCCTGGGCGTCGAGCCCATACATTTCGAGCAGTCTGTCCGAGAAATACTCCACTCCGTTTTGAATGTGCCAGTCCCACATGCCGTCACCCGTGCTCTCCAGCGCCAGCTTCCAGCGGTTTTCGCTTTCGAGCATGGCGTCCTGGGCCTCACGCCGACCCGCCTCTGCTGCCACGTAATCGGTGACATCTGCAAAAGTGCGAACCAGACCGCCGTTGGGCAGTGTCTGCGTGTGAACTTCCAGCGTTCGACCTTTCCGCGTCGTGCGCAGATAGTGATCGGGCATGACTCCGCTGGCACCGTCCGTATTCACATACTCCCTGGCCTGGCTTGCAACCAGCTCACTGTGGGTGCCAAAGTCGCCCCGCTGGCGCTGGAAGGTCCCCAGCTCCGCAAGGGTGGGCATGGTCTTCAAATAGTCGGAAGGAATATCGATGAGTTCACAAACGCGCGGGTTGAATTGAATGACCCGCATGGCGGCATCCAGCACCAAAATACCCTGACTGATGCTGGTGAGCGTGGTGCGCAGCATCGTCGTATTGGCCTGCAGTTTGTCGTTGAGTGCTTGCAGTTCGGTTTGCGTGCGCTTGCGTTCTGAAATGTCGGTGTGGGTTCCTATCATGCGCAGCGGTTTGCCATCGGCAGACCAACTGACCACGATGCCCCGGGATGAGATCCACTTCCAGCTTCCATCCTTGCAGCGCATGCGAATATCCACTGCGTAGCCCGGTATGCGGCCCTCAAGGTAGTCGCTTACTGCATTGTTTAAGGCGGGCATGTCATCTGGATGCACCCGGGTGGCGAACTCAGGATATCCCTTGGTTAGATCGCCCACGTCAAACCCCAGCATCTCCTCCCAGTGGCGGGAATGTGTTTGATTGCCGGTGCTTAAATCCCAGTCCCAAACACCGACTCCAGAGGCCTCCAGTGCAATTTTCCAGGGGTTCTCCTGTGCCGGGTTATGGGTGGTGTTGGTGTCTTTCACAGGGGGCAGTATTTCATACTCATTTCCCGGATGGTAAGCGCAACTGTATACATAAACCCTGAGGGAGTACCCTCAGAGCGAATGCCTGACCAAGGTGACGTTGTGCAATTTCGGCCACGATCGCCAAACCCAGACCGCAGCCGCCAGGCATTTCACTGGCGCGCCAGAATCGCTCAAACATCCGCTCCAGGTCAGGCGCACTCACGCCAGGTCCGTTGTCCTCTACCTCCAGCAAGCACTGTCCATCTTTGCTGCGGGTGCGCAGCGTTACTGTGGCGCCGCGCCCCGCGTAACGAAGTGCGTTGTCAATCAGATTGTTCAGCGCTTCTCGCAGCAGGAGCTTGTCGCCTGCCACCGTGAGACTGTCTTCTCCCTCGTATCCCAGATCCACCCCGGCGGCAACGGCTCGGGGGGTCCACTCCCGTGCCACCCCGCGCGCCAGACTAGCGACATCGACAGGGCTCAAAGACACTTCTGCTTCGGTGCGTGCCAGTGAAAGTAACTGGTGTACCAGGTGGGCACTGCGCGCGGCGCCGGTATGCACTTTCTGCAGCCGCAATTTCAGGGCCTCGGGTTCGGTTTCCTGCAGGGCCAGTTCGGTCTGACTGATCAGGCCAGCCAGTGGCGTGCGCAGCTGGTGGGCCGCATCATTGAGGAAGCGTTTTTCCTGACTCAGACTGCGTTGCAGCGTGGTGAGTAGCTGGTTTAACGTAGTGGCCAGGGAATGGACCTCCTCTGGTGCCTGCGTCATCTCGATAGGGGTCAAGGCGGTCGCGCTACGGTGTGCCAACAGCGTCTCGAGACGCTGCAAGGGTGCCAGTCCGCGGCGAATGCCGCCATAGACCAGCGCGCTCAGGATCGCACCCAACACCAGCAGGGGAGACAGCACATCGCGTACCAGCTCGCGTGCAATGCTTTGCTGGACCGACAGGCTTTTTGCCACCTGAATCCGCAGCTTTTGCGGCGTAGAACCGTCGCCAAAACTCACCTGAATGGAGGCCACCCGCATGGTTCGGCCATCGTGCTCCACGTTGTAGAGCACGGGCTCATTGTCGGCGATGGTGTTCTCAGAAGGGGGCGCAGGCAGCTTGCCATTGCCCAGAAGAAAGCTGCCCGGGGGAGAGGACACCATGTAGCTCACCCGGTCTTTGGGGTCTTGCTCAATGATGTCTTGTGCCGCCCTGGGAAAGTCCACGAGAAGCCCCGAACCCAGCGGCTTGACCTGCCGTGCTAGCGAGCGCACGGACTGGGTCAGGGACTGGTCGATGGCTTTTTCTGCATAGGTCATGGCCACGCGGAACGCCAGAAAACCTCCCATAAGCCATAAAACCAGCTGTGGCAAAAGCAGCCACCACAGCAATTGGCGCTTGAGTGAAAAGCGCGCGGCCTCCTTCATGGGCTAACCATCTCCAACATGTAACCCAGCCCCCGCACGTTGCGAATGTTCAGGCCCGAATCCTGCAGTTTGCGGCGCAGACGGTGCACGTAAACCTCCAGGGCGTTCGACCCGGAGCTTCCTTCGGTGGGCTCGGACTGCCAAACCGCCAGCACATCTTCCCGCCCGACCACCTGGCCCAGGTTGTTGACCAGTAGCGATAAGAGTGACCATTCGCGCTGGGTCAGCTCCATGGGTTCATCGTCCAGCCAGCCCAAAGGCAGGGTCGGGTCCAGGCGCAGTCTTTTGGCGGCCGTACTTTGCACTTCCAGTGTGCCGCCAAAGGCTGGCATGCGTGAACGCCGGAGCATGGATTGCAGTCTGGCCAACAGTTCAGCCATATTGAAGGGCTTGGTCAGGTAGTCGTCCGCACCAGCATTGAGCCCTTGCACCCGGTCATCCACGCCGTCCCGGGCGGTAAGAATGAGCACCGGAAGTGCCGCCAGGCGTTGTCGAATCCAGTGCAGCACCGTCACACCATCAACGACCGGCAAACCCAGGTCAAGTACCACGGCATCAAAGCGGCTGCTCTCCAGCATCGCTTGGGCCTGAGCGCCATCGATGGCGCTCGAGACTGTGTGGCCCGCATGTACCAGCTGGGCGCACAGCCCATCACGCAGGAGTTCATCATCTTCAACGATCAGCAGGTGGGGCATGTCAGTGGTTTCTGATTTTTTCTGAAATAGCTTGAAGTGTGGCACTTCGCAAATAGGCTCCCACTGCGGGTCCTTGCAAACCCGAGGCGAGGGCTTTTTCTGAAATTCCCTGGACTGCCACCTCGGCGCGTGTTCGGGCTGCCAGGCGCAAGTGGCTGAATGCGAGGCGCCATTGCAGACCCGGGTTTTGCATCTGCGCGCCCAGTGCGCAGGCCTGCAGCAGGCATTCAAAACGCTCGGGCCGTCGCAATGTGTCGCACATTTCCAGCAGTGCTAGCAACTCTGGTGCATCGGCGGTGACGGACTGCTGAACCCTGTCGGCAACCCGGACTGTCAATTGCGCCAGCTCACGGCAATCGGCTGGTACCTTGAGGCGTTCACTCATCTGCCTTGCCGTGTTTTGCGCAATGACCGCATCGGGCGCGGAGCGCGCAGCAGCTAGTACCAGTAAAGCAAAACGCACGGGCAGAGGTGCTTCCTCCTGCGCGCTGCGATCCAGCAGCGCAAGCACATTCTTTGGCGCGAATGGGGTACTCACGGACAGAGACACGGACATGAAGAAATTTTCATGCGCCCGAGAGTAAATCTGCGATCACCCGACGCAGCCACACCAGGCCCGGATCATTGTGGTAGCGCTCGTGCCAGTGCTGCTTCACCTGGTAGTCGGGCAGTTTGAAAGGAACCGGAAAAGAGCGCAAAGCCCCGCGCCCTTTCAGTACTGCGCCTAGCCGCTCCGGAATGGTAATGATCAGATCGGTGTGCTCCACTACCAGGGCGGCGCTGATGAAATTGGGGATACGCAATGAAATGCGCCGGTTCAAACCCAGACGGCCGATCTCCTGGTCAATCAGCACAGGGGCCGAGCCTGAGGAGCTGATGACGGCATGGTCTTCCGAGGCGAAGTGTTGCAGCGTCAGTTCGTTTTGTATGCGCGGGTGGTGTTCGCTCACCATGCAGACAAACTTCTGGTCAAACAACACGTTCTGATAGAAACCCGCTTCCAGTTGTGGCATGAATCCCAGCGCCAGATCGGCCTCGCCGCTTTCCAGCAAACGCGCAATGTCATGCGATAGCGGCAGCACTTCGATGCGGATGTGCGGAGCGGTTGCGCTGAGTGTTTTCCAGAGCCTGGGCAAAAGCACCAGCTGGCTGATGTCGGTCATGCAGATGCGAAATGTCCGGCTGGATGAAGCGGGGTCAAAGTCGTCGCGATGGCCGGTTACCGCATCCAATGCCTCCAGAACACTGCGCACCGGACGCACCAGACCTTCGCCAAACGGAGTGGGCTCCATGCCGTTGGAAGTTCGCACAAACAGAGGGTCACCAAACTGGTGACGCAGTTTGGAGAGCGCAACGCTCACGGCAGGTTGCCCCAGATCGAGCGCAGCGGCTGCTGCCGTCACACTGCGGGATTTATAGATTTCGTCAAAAACGGACAGCAGGCGGATATCCATGGGAGCCATTGTGACACCACTATTCGAATTTCGAATGCAGTCTATTCCCTGCTGTCTGTTTACAGCATCTTCGCGGAATCCTACGATTCGGCCCTGCTTCAAACAACTATCCGACGGAGACGAACACCATGCAAGAACTTGGACGCCTTGAAGACCTGCCCCAGGACTACCGTGATGCCCTGACCGCGCGCAATCTGGTACCGCTTTGGCCCAGCCTGCGGGCCGTTTTACCGCCAGGGAAACCTACGGCGCGTACCCAGGCGACCTGCTGGCCTTACCAGGATTTGCGGCCCTTGCTGTTGCAGGCCGGTGAACTCACGCCGATTGAGAAAGCCGAGCGCCGTGTGCTTGTGCTGGCCAACCCCGGACATGGTCTGGAGAAAATGCAGGCCAGCTCCACTATTTATCTGGGCATGCAATTGCTCAAGCCAGGCGAGTGGGCACCCGCCCACAAGCACACCCCCAATGCGGTACGCATGATTGTGGAAGGCGAGGGCGCTTACACCACGGTGGGTGGTGAGAAGTGCCTGATGAGCCGGGGCGACCTGATTCTGACCCCCACTGGTCTGTGGCATGAACATGGCCATGACGGTAGCAAACCTGTGGTGTGGCTCGATGTGCTGGACCTGCCCATGATTTATTACATGGAAGCCTCTTACGTGACCGAAGGCAAGGCTCAACCGGTGCAGGGCGAGTCCTCCGACCGCGCTTACCAGCGTGGCGGTGTGGTACCGACGCCCTTGTTTGCCCGCTCTGAAAACGCCTTTCCCATGCTGCGTTACCCCTGGGTGGATGTACGCGCCGCATTGCAGGCATTGGCTACCACGCAACCCGACATTGAAGCGGTGCAAGTGGCCTACGTGAACCCAGAAACGGGTGTCGATGCGCTCAAGGTGCTGGGCTTCTCGGCCCTGATGCTGCGCCCTGGCGAGACGCTGAACCTGCCTGCACGCTCCACCGCCATGGTGTTCCATCAGATTGAAGGCGGAGCCGATGTGACGTCCGAAGGAAAGACCTTTAATTTGGGCGAGGCGGATACGTGCTGCATTCCCGGCTACGTGCCCATTACTTTGACCAACCGCGCCTCAGACCAGCCCGCTTACCTGTTTATCGCCGACGATGCGCCGCTGCAAAAAAAGCTCGGTGTTTACGAAGTGCGCAAGTAATCCCCAACAAGATACCCATGAACAACTACCTCTTTACTCCGTCAGCCGTCTACTCCCTGCCTGTGAAGGGCAGCGACAAGCGCTTCCCGGTCAAACGGATTTTTTGCGTAGGCCGCAATTACCATGCGCATGCCATCGAGATGGGGCGCCCTGTCGACAAGGCGACCGGAAAGCCTTTTTACTTTCTCAAGGATTGCAGCACCCTGGTGGATTCAGGCTCAACAGTTCCCTATCCGGCAGGTAGCGCAAACTACCATTTCGAGATGGAACTGGTGGTCGCCATTGGTGCCGAGGGATTCCGGGTGCAGGAAGCCGATGCCGAAAAGCTGATCTATGGCTACGCCGCCGGTCTGGACATGACGCGGCGTGACCTGCAACTGGTGGCACGCGAGCAGGGCCGCCCCTGGGACCTGGGCAAAAATTTCGAAAAGTCCGCGGTGTGCACCGAGATCGTGCCTATCGGTAGCTTGGGAGTCCTCAAGGCCGGTGCGATCAATTTGCAGGTCAATGGCGTACAAAAGCAGTCTGCCGACATCAACCAGCTGATCTGGAATATCCCCGAACTACTGGCAGATTTGTCGCTGTACTACCACCTGCAACCCGGCGACCTGATTTATACCGGAACCCCTGAAGGCGTGGGAGCGGTGAAGTCGGGCGACGTGATTACCGGCCATGTCGACCGTGTGGGCGACGTGCGCCTGACCATCGGCGCAGCGGAATAAACTCAATTGAAGGAGACACACAACATGGCTGAACAACTTCCCGTACTGGTATCTGGCGGCGGCATTGGCGGACTCGCAGCTGCGCTGGGTTTGGTGCGTCAGGGCTTTAACGTCACGGTGCTCGAGCAGGCCCCGGAGATTGGCGAAATCGGTGCTGGTATCCAGCTTGGCCCGAACGCATTTCATGCCTTTGATGCGCTGGGTGTGGGCGAGAAGGCCCGTGGCCGAGCGGTTTATACCGACTATATGGTGATGCATGACGCGCTCGACGAGTACCAGGTCGGCAGGATTCCCACCGACGAAAACTTCCGCAAGCGCTTTGGCAATCCCTATGCGGTGATACACCGCCAGGATATCCATGACTCCTTGCTCGAAGGGGCCCAGGAAACGGGCCGGGTCAAGTTCATCACCAGCACCCGCGTCGAGCGCGTGGAGCAGACAGCTGACACCGTTACTGTGCATTGCACCAATGGCAATACCTATACGGGTCAGGCCCTCATCGGCGCCGACGGTGGCAAGTCGGTGGTGCGGGCGCAGTACGTGAACGACCCACCGCGTGTGACTGGCCATGTGGTGTACCGCGCTGTCGTGGAAAAGAACGACTTTCCCGAAGACCTCAAATGGAATGCGGCCAGCATTTGGGTTGGCCCCAATTGCCACTTGGTGCACTACCCGCTGCGCGGTGGCGAGCAATACAACGTGGTGGTCACCTTCCACAGCCGCAACAAGGAGGAGTGGGGCGTGACGGACGGCAGCAAGGAAGAAGTGGAAAGCTACTTCCAGGGCATCTGCCCCAAAGCTCGCCAGTTGATCGAACTGCCCAAGAGCTGGAAGCGCTGGGCTACCGCAGACCGCGAACCTATCGACAACTGGGTCTATGGCCGCGCCACCATTTTGGGCGACGCTGCGCATCCGACCACGCAGTACATGGCCCAGGGTGCCTGCATGGCGCTGGAAGATGCGGTAACGTTGGGCGAGGCCCTTAGAGCGCACGGCAACGACTGGACCAAGGCGCTGGCGCTGTACCAGCGATCCCGAGTTGCTCGCACAGCGCGTATCGTGCTGTCAGGCCGGGAGATGGGACGTCTTTACCATGCCAAGGGTGTGGAGCGGCTGGTGCGAAATTCCCTGTGGACGGGCCGCTCTGCTGAGCGCTTCTACGATGCGATGGAATGGTTGTATGGCTGGAACGTCAATAACTGTTTGGCGAAAGACTGATTTCCCCACCATCCCTTACGGTCTGTAATATGGCGCCTATGCAACTTCATAATTTTTTCCGCAGTGGCAGCTCACACCGCACCCGTATTGCGCTCAACCTCAAGGGGCTGAGCTACGACTATGTCGCGGTGGATTTGCGCAAGGATGTGCATCTGGGCGCGGCTTTCAAGTCCCTGAACCCGCAAGGGCTGGTCCCTGCGCTGGTGGTCGAAGAAGGCGGGGACAAACAGGTGCTGATCCAGTCTCCGGCCATCATCGAGTGGCTGGAAGAGCGTTACCCCACACCCGCCCTGTTGCCTTCAGAACCGCTGGCACGTGCGCGGGTGCGGGCGATGGCAGCCGTGGTGGGCTGCGATATTCATCCGATCAACAACAAGCGCATTCTGGACTATCTGCGTGGGCACTTTGCCTGTGACGATGGGGCTATCAATGCCTGGAGCGGAACCTGGATTACTGCCGGATTTGAGGCACTGGAAGCCTTGTTGCAAGCGGACACCACTCGTGGGGATTTCTGTTTTGGCAATGCCCCTGGCCTGGTAGAGGTGTACCTGATTCCGCAGATTGAGAGCTCACGGCGTTTCAAGGTCGACCTGACCCCGTTTCCCAACATCGTCGCCATCGATCAAGCCTGCGCGAAGCTCGAAGCCTTCCAGCGCGCGGCTCCCATGGCCCAACCAGACGCCCAATAGAGCCTGAAGCCCCCCGGATTCCTACGTCGAAGGAGCGGGGGCAGTGCGCCAGACCCGCTCAAGTTCTGGTAGCAAGCGGTCCAGCGCTTTGCAGTCGTGCAATACGGTAAGCATGCGCGAAGGCGTGTTCTCCATCAGACCTTTGGAGAACTCCTGCCATACCCGTTCTGGCACCAGATGATCCACCTCGCCTTGTGCCACCATCTGCTGCATGAGTGCCATCGTTGTCGGTGCCACTGAAAAATCGGCAAACCGGGCGGCAAACCGCGCAAGCCGCAGTATGCGCACTGGGTCTTCCACAAACGCCTCTGTGGTGTGGCGCAGTATTTTGTGCGCCAGATCCTGCTGCCCGCCAAAGGGATCGCACAGTTTCTCAAGGTCAAATGTGCCGCTAGCGCTTATATGGTCTGCATGAACCGCTATTGAATTAATAGTAAGATCGCGGCGTCCCAGATCTTCCTCCAGGGTGACGTCCGGTGAGGCATGCACTTCAAAACCACGGTAACCCGGCGCGGTTTTGCGTTCGGTCCGGGCTAGCGCATATTCCTCGTGGGTTGTGGGGTGCAGGAAGACCGGAAAGTCCTTGCCCACCGCTACAAATCCCTGGTCCAAAAGGGCTTGCGGCGTGCCACCCACCACCACCCAGTCGCGGTCCTGGGTGGGCAAGCCCAGCAGCGAGTCACGTACCGCGCCGCCGACCAGATAAATGTCCACGGCTTTATCGGTTCAGGCGGTACGGCTCTTCAAAATCCAGAAAGTCTTTTTCTTCCCGTGCCTCCTGGATCCAGCTTTGCACGGCCTTCAGGGAGCAGACTCTTTCGATATAGGCAACGATGGTTTCTGGAACGGGCAAATGGTAGGTTTGAATACGCATGCACACCGGAGCAAAGTAGGCATCCGCCACAGAAAACTTGCCAAACAGCATGGGGCCACCGTGCTCCTGCAAAAGCCCGCTCCACATGGTGATGATGCGCTCCAGGTCACTGTGCACCGCGGGTTTGTCACGCCAGATCAGCGCACCCACTTCAGGCAAATCGGCTTCAATGTTCATGGGGCAGTTGCTGCGCAGTCCCGTAAAGCCGCTGTGCATTTCGGCGCAGATGCTGCGTGCACGCGCCCTGGCCGCCTTGTCCGCCGGCCACAAACCCTTTTCAGGGAATTGCTCCGCCAGGTATTCGGCGATGGCCAGGGTGTCCCAGATGGCCAGTTCCTCGTCCACCAGCACAGGGACTTTGGCAGTTGGCGTGACCCCCGAGAGCGTTTGTTTGAACTTGGAGTCGGCATCAAAGGAGTCAAAGCGGACCTTGATTTCCTCAAAAGGGATTCCTGCCTGGGTCAGCAGCACCCAAGGGCGCATGGACCAGGAAGAGTAGTTTTTGTTGCCAATGAAAAGTTTGAGCATCGGTGTCTCCATTGTGGTTTTCAGGGTAAATCCAGTCCGGTCTCGGTTACGTTGGCATCCAGTGGACCCACCTTACCCAGCCGGGCCTTGAGCGACTGGGGCTGGCCGGTGATCAGCGCCGCATAGGACGTGGTGTTGGACAACACTTTTTTCACGTAGTCCCGGGTCTCGTGGAAAGGAATATTCTCGGCCCAGATGGCCGCTTCGAGCACCGGCGCGCCGGTTTGTCCACGCCAGGTTCGGGGGCGGCTGGGTCCGGCGTTGTAGGCGGCCGCAGCCATGGGCATGGAGCCATTGAAGCTGTCTAGCACCAGCTTGAGGTAGCCGGTACCAATGGCGATATTGGTGTCGCGGTCCGTAATTTGATGGGCCTGGAAGTCATTGAGTCCAATCTTCTTGGCGGTCCACTTGGCGGTGGCTGGCATCACCTGC
>CAJBMJ010000209.1 GCA_903954045.1 uncultured beta proteobacterium
AACTGACCTCGATTCCAAAGCCCAAAACCTGTCTCTGCCCGACCTCATTCCCATGCCCATCAAAGACATCCCCGCCGAGGCACGCCCGCGCGAGAAGCTGCTCTCCCGCGGCCCCGGTGCACTCAGTGATATCGAATTGCTCGCGATATTGCTGCGTACTGGCATTCAAGGCAAGGGGGTGCTGCAAATGGCGGAAGAATTACTTCAACTCAAAAATGATAGCGCCTCACGCACTATCGACGGGGGCTTTGGCGGTATTTCGGGCCTATTGCACGCCACCCCCGATGATTTGAAGCGCGTGAAAGGCTTGGGGCCTGCCAAACGCGCCGAGATTGTGGCCGTACTGGAGCTGGCGCGCCGTGCCATGGCCGAGCAGCTCAAAGAACGCACCGTGTTTGCCGACCCCAACACCATCAAACATTACCTGAAGCTGCATCTGGCCGCGCGCAGCTACGAGGTCTTTGCCGTCCTGTTTTTGTTTTTGGATAGCCAGAACCGATTGCTTGCGATGGAGGAGATGTTTAGAGGAACCCTCACCCAACTCAGTGTTACTTTATTGCGAAAATATTTTGGATGGTTTCGGCATTTCACAGCTACCTAGTCCGAGAGCCAACTTTGGTCGCGGACTCCTTCGTGCTGAAAAGGGTAGTAGCCCTTAGTGATTCACATCCTCCAAAGCGCGCGCGGGCTTCGACATTTCTTATGCATGTGGGACGACGGTTGTAATGCAAGGGAAGATTGCGGGGCGCAATGTGAACCAGGCTGGGAGGCTGGCAGCGCACCCGGCACCGGACTTTGAGGTCAACCTGGCCGTCGGTACCACCCAGCAAAAAGGTGGAACAATGCCCGGATGGACCAACTGCGCGCGCTTCGTGTGTTTACCCAAGTCATCGCCGACGGCAGTTTTGCCGGTGCGGCTCGCACCCTGGACCTCGCCCCGACAGTGGTGACACGTTCCATGGCTGATTTGGAGGAGCACCTCGGCGCTCGACTGCTAAACCGCACCACCCGCAGCCTGGCGCTCACCGAAATTGGTGAGGTCTATCTGGAGCGGGCCAAACAATTGTTGGCAGATTTGGACGATGCCGACGCTGTGGCGGGCAATTCCACCGAACAAACCCGCGGTACCCTGCGCGTGTTGTGCCCGCCGGCTTTTGCTACGCACCAATTGGCCCTGCACTTACCTCGATTTCGGGCGCACTATCCCCGTGTTAATTTGGAACTGGCGACCCCCGGCCCAGTGCAAGCTGCCGATGAAAACTTTGATGTCTCTATTTTGTCGATTGGCCAGCAGCCGCTGCAAGGGGACTTTGTGGCACGCCAATTGGCATGTTCTACCTTTTTGATCTGTGCCGCACCGACGTATCTAAAGCGCTATGGCACTCCAGAGCAGCCAAACGACCTGCAGCACCATGAGGGGCTGCTCCCAGCCGTTTCGGCTGTGCGCCGCGAACTCACCCTTTTTAGGCAAACACCCGATGGCAGTGTGGGTGCAGTCAACGTGGTGACCTTGCCGCTGCACCCCCCCGCTTTGTCCACCAGTCAACTCGATCTGATCCTGGCCTCAGCACTGGCGGGTCTGGGTGTGGCGGGCCTGCCCTCGTTTATGGTGGCTGAAGCCCTGCGGGAGGGCCGTTTGGTGCGGGTGTTGCCTGAGTGGCGCGGCACCATCCTTAGTCTTTTTGTCGCCATACCGACCCGAAAAAACGTGCCCGCCCGCACCCGGGTTTTTATTGATTTTCTGGTGCAGACTTTTGGTGGCAGTGAAAACGATCCTTGGTTAACCCATTGAGCCAATGCCCCGCGCCGCCAAACTGGCACACAACATCATCCCAAGGATGCAAAGCACTTGTCCAATTGCGACAGCGCGGAGTTGACCAACTTTTGTATCGCTCACGACCGGCAATTGCCCTTGGTTGAGCGTTTTCTTCCAACGAAAAATTTCAAGTGTCGGTACGATCGAAAGAATGCTCGCCAGGCCATATAGCGTCATTTTGGCAAGGAAAGGCACGTTGTTGAAATAGTAATCTGCGCCTTTCTCACTGTAAAAAACACGGATCATTCCGACTAACAGAACCAGGGTGGCTGCGATCCCGTTGACCATGTCCGTGAGTTGCAATTGCTTGGCAATCCTTAAATCGAACTTGAGCTGCAGCAATACCAATGACAAGACAGCACAGGCAAATACCGTGAATGCTGCGACATGATGCAAAAACGCTGAGAAGGCACTCGTCATTTTGATTACCGGTAGCTGGTTGCAACCATGGTGTATTCGACACGCGCGTCCAGGTCTTTGAGCTTGCCCGCCACTGCTTCCATCGGCGGAACCCGGCCCTCATAGCGCCGTGCGTTGCGGCTTGTGGAGTCGAACACTACACGTAGTGGTGCAATCGCTAACCGAACAATGAAGCTGCTGGGAACGATGGAAAACGAGGTCTGGCCGTTGGCTTCTTGTTCAAAGCGCACATCAAAGCCATAAGTCGTCTTCTCGCGCAACACCACCATGCGTACTGGAATGGTATTGCCGGCCTTTAAAGAATCCCAGTTTTTAAGAATGAAACCGAACATCGACGGTCCGGTGATCACTGGTTCACTTACCTTTTCCTTGGCGGTGCTGACTTTGCCGTTGTCATTCAGGTTGTATTGCAGATGGTGCCCGTCGGCACTCACCAGAACCGAGCCGCTGAAACCGCCCTGCTTGTTAGCAACCTCAAACCGCTGCAACTCGTAGCCAGGGTTGTACTCGGCTGTTTCTACAATCAAAAGTTCACCCTTAGGATCGCTGGTTGCATGTGAAGCCGATAGGCCGTGTGAGGTGGTACCCACCCGTCGTTCGTAGCGGAACAGGGGCTCGGCGGTTGGCGCTTTCAATGAAAAGGTGGCACCACGGTAAATCAAGACACCCGCGGAGTCAGGCGACTGACGTTGCTGCGCCAACTGGGCATTGCCAGCGGCATCCAATTGGGCGTGGCTTAAACCACTGGTGGCCGTCAACAAAGCGGCCAGGGCCGTGGCGAGTGGAAAACGGGTGAATGAAGGCATGGAGTATCTCCTGTGGGTTAGCTTGTGAGTGAATCGCTTGGATCGATTCAGCGACTGTAGATTCGCGAGCTCGTAAGGCACAGTAGGTGTCTGCGAAGGGACTGTTGCTAAATTTGCAGCAATTGCCAAACGACCATTGGAATGCTGTAAGCAGCCTTGCGCTTTTTGACACCCGAATCACGGGAATGCTCAAGCAGCTTGAAAAGTCAAAGCCGCTTACGCAGTGACTAGTAGCCTCAGGCGCACCTGAATTGTGAGGGCGATGACCCGGTCCAGCGGCGGAACGCACGGGTGAATGCGCTGGGTTCAGAGAATCCGAGCAGGAACGCCACGTCGGCGGCCGTGGCGCCGGGCTGCGAAAGGTGAGACAGCGCCAGGTCCTTGCGAACCTCGTCGACGATTTCACGATAAGAGGTGGACTCCTCGGTGAGGCTGCGCTGAACCGATCGTTCACTCATCGCCAGTTCTGAGGCAATGGCGGCCAGGCTGGGCACTTCCCCCTTCAGGCGCGCACCAACAATACTTTGCACCCGGCCACTCACTGTGTCGTGTGATTTGAGTTGTTCGAGGCGACGCCGTGCGTCCCCCTCAAACACCTCCAGCAGCGCTGGATCGGCTGAGAGCATACCTGCGGCCAACGCCGAAGTGGAATACACGACTGCGTTCTCGATCTGATCAAAACGGACCACGGGGCCCAGCAGCCGCGCATGCTCGGCAATGGACGCAGGCGCAGCATGCTGAAAGGTCACGGCGATCGGCACCGGGGGCCGCGTCGCCACCCGCCCGAGCGTGAGCACGATGCCGGCAGCCGTGGTCTCGATGACCTGGCGCGGTGAGCGACGCAGATAGCTGCCGAGGGCGTCCGCCGCGCCGAACCGGCAGATGGTCGTGTCCTGCTTGTGTTCTACCCTGACCTGGAGACCCTCGTTCAACAACGGCGCATAACGTGCAAGTCGATCCAAAGCTTCGCCTGCCGTGCGACAGCTGAGGATCACGTAGCCGACGATGCTTAACGCGCCAGGGTTGTAGGACTCCGCGCTGTGCAGACCCAGGTCGGCATCGCCAGTGAGTTGCTCCGCCGCGGCCCACAGCCGTTCCATCGCCGCAGCGGGGACACGCGAATTGGGCTCGTCGACCCAAGTGAGGTCTATCTGCGCTGCTCGACAGACCGTTTCGGCAGCCAGGCCACGACGGCCGAGGAAACCGAGGAAGTCGATCAGCAGCGACGTCGCAATCGTGGCCTCGCGCATCG
The DNA here is from genome assembly GCA_903954045.1 of uncultured beta proteobacterium. Classification (GTDB taxonomy): domain Bacteria; phylum Pseudomonadota; class Gammaproteobacteria; order Burkholderiales; family Burkholderiaceae_C; genus Allorhodoferax. The sequence continues at coordinate 4,295 of CAJBMJ010000209.1, forward strand.
GGGCTCCATCTAGGAAAGAAATCTGGCGCAAAGGGTCAAGTCAGTGGCGCGTACCGTCATTGCTGATCGGACCGGCTCACCGCACACTTACGTCACGCCGTTCAAGGTGTCAAAGGAGTATAGGGTGAATCGTGATTCAGATGATTTTTTGCGTTCAGCGACTGTCGTTGGCGGTGGCTCGCTGATCGCCGCGACCCTGCTGTTCTCCGCCGTCTTCATGGTGCTGGCGCGCACCTTCGGCTACCCCGATGTGCTGGACCTGCCAGCTGCGCACGTGTTGCCGCAGCTGCTTGCGCTTGGGTCTGGCGGCCGTGCGGTCTGGGTGTTGTACGGATTGATCCCGTTGCTGCTCTTGCCGACCGCAATGGGGGTCTACGCCGCCGGGCGCCATGCAGTGCCGCTGACCGCCAGGGCGGCCTTGATCCTGGCTTTGCTGAGCGCAGTAGCCATGATGGCGGGGCTGCTGCGCTGGCCGAGCCTGCACTGGGAACTTGCCCTCGCCTACGCTGATGCGTCCCCCGCCGCGCGCGAATCCATCGCTGCGGTCTTCGCCGCCTCCAACAGCTACCTCGGCAACTTCGTAGGTGAGTTTCTGGGCGAGTTGTTCCTGAACTCGTTTTTCCTGTGCGCTGCCATCGTGCTCACCCGGGCGGCGGCGCCTGGACGGCGCTGGCTCATGGTGGCCGGCGCGTCGGCAAGCCTGTTAGGCGGCCTGGCAATGCTGCGCAACGTCATCGCATGGGTGGAGCCTATCGCAGCGCTCAACAACGTTGTGTTGCCGATCTGGATGCTGGTGCTCGGGGTGGCGCTGGTGCGGCACCGGACGAGCCCCGACGGGCTGGCGTTACCGCCTCAAACATTGGAGCCTCGACCATGAAAATTACCCATCGATGCTTACCGCCGCCAATAGCGCTACTTTCAATTCACCCTGCACCCTCTTTTGTGTCAATGGAGCATTCATGAAACCATCCCTCAATTTTCTTCCAGCCAGTAAACTTGCCGAAATGATTCGCGCTGGTGAAGTCACCTCCCGGCAAACGGTAGAGGCCTATTTCGCGCAAATTAAAAAGCAGAACCCTACGTACAACGCCATAGTGACGCTCCACGAGGCACAGGCTCTCGCGCAAGCAGACCAGGCAGATCAAACCTTGCGCGATGGAGAACCATGCGGCCCATTACATGGGGTGCCGATCACCATCAAAGACACCTATCGCGTGAAAGGCTCGCGCACCACTGCAGGGTATCCGCCGCTCAAGGACCACATCCCTGATAGCGATGCGGTGGCGGTCCAGCTCCTAAATGGGGCGGGCGCGGTCATTATTGGAAGGACCAATACGCCCACGCTGGCCATGGACATGCAAACGGACAACCCCATCTTCGGCAAGACCAACAATCCGTGGGACGTTACGCGCACACCAGCCGGTTCCAGCGGCGGCTGCGCCACGGCTCTGGCAACAGGCATGACCTCCCTTTCACTTGGCAGTGACCTGGCGGGTTCGATTCGTCTGCCAGCGAGTTTTTGCGGAGTCTATGGATTGAAGCCGACCCATGGCGTCGTGTCGTTTGAAGGACACGTTGTGCCGCTCCCCGGGGAGACCAATGGCTACCGCACGTTGGCCGTTGCCGGGCCGCTGGCGCGTTCGATTGATGATCTGGCCTTGGTCTTGGACGTACTCACACAACCAACATCCAGTGACCGAAACGTCGCCCCGCTGCTGGCGGACCTGGGTGAAAACGTCGACATTTCCAAACTCAAAATTGCCTGGACCGATAACTTTGGTGGCGTTCCGGTCAGCGCAGAGATCAAGGACAAACTGCAAGCCTTTGTGAAGAAACTGGCCCAAGCCGGTGCCACCGTCCACAAGATTGAACCGCAAGGAATGGACTACAACGAAATTTGGGAAACCTGGGGTAGTTTTGTGGGGGCGCAAGGCAATTACGACATGTCGAATTTGAAGCGCTCCATCGGTCACTTATTCTCGAAAGGCACATTGAAAAATATTCCGATGCAACGAAAAATTGTGGGTCCAACTTCTGTGAAGAAATTGATGCAGGCGTTCGAGCTGCAAAGCCAATACATCACCAAAATGGACAATTTTCTTTCGGAATACGACGTTTGGCTGTGCCCCGTAAGCGCGACCACTGCCTTCAAGCACCATGCGCACAGCAAGATGTTTGGGGACTTCAAGATTTACAACACGCCGATGCAAGTGGATGGTGCTGACATCCATTACTACGTCGCCACCCAGTCGTACACAACCGTGTTCTCCACCACCAACAGCCCTGTGGTCTCCATGCCCATCGGCTTGGGCCAATCCGGTCTTCCTGTGAACATCCAGGTGGCGGGTAAACGCTACGGTGACCGGCGGTTGCTCAAGGTTGCCAAGGTACTGGATGACTACACGGATAAATTCCAATACCCACTGCAATAAGCGTTATGTACCCTTGTGCCCACTTGCCACGTTGATCACATCGCTATCATTTCGCCGTCATTGGCGGAAGGTGATGCGTTTGTGTACGAGCGTTTGGGTGTCCACCCGCAGCAAGGAGGAGAGCACCCTCGGATGGGTACGCACAATCTGCTTCTACCGCTAGGCGAAGCAGTGTTCATTGAGGTCATCGCCATCAACCCGAATGCCCCTGAGCCACAGCGCCCTAGATGGTTCGAGCTAGATCGGCTGCCATCCGGCAGCAAGCCGTTCCTGGGCTGCTGGGTAGCACGAACCGATGACATTCACTCATGCTTGGCCGCTGCGCCAGTGCATCTTGGAGTAGCAGAGCCTATGTCCAGGGGCGCACTCGAATGGCTCATCTCCATCCCCAAAGACGGCAGCCTTCCTCTCGGTGGCACTGCGCCTGCGTTGATCCAGTGGCATACCAATACACACCCCGCGCAAAGCATGCAGAACAAAGGCTGCAGACTCGTCAAGCTGGAACTACTGCATCCTTCGCCACAGCGTTTGCAGGAACTTACCCGACCTCATTTCCATGCCCATCAAAGACATCCCCGCCGAGGCACGCCCGCGCGAGAAGTTGCTCTCCCGCGGCCCCGGTGCGCTCAGTGATATCGAATTGCTCGCGATATTGCTGCGTACCGGCATTCAAGGCAAAGGGGTGCTGCAAATGGCGGAAGAATTACTTCAACTCAAAAATGATAGCGCCCCCTTAATATCGACGGGGGTTTTGGCGGTATTTCAGGACTATTGCACGCCACCCCTGATGATTTGAAGCGCGTCAAAGGGCTGGGGCCCGCCAAACGCGCCGAGATAGTGGCTGTGCTGGAGTTGGCGCGCCGTGCCATGGCCGAGCAACTCAAAGAGCGCACCGTGTTTGCCGACCCCAACACCATCAAGCACTACTTGAAGCTGCACCTCGCCGCGCGGAGCTACGAGGTTTTTGCCGTGATTTTTCTGGATGCCCAGAACAGGC
>CAJBMJ010000210.1 GCA_903954045.1 uncultured beta proteobacterium
CTTCTGCACTCCGGCCCTTCATGGCAAAAATTCCCTGGGGACGCTTTTGAATAAAGATGATGATGAACACCAGCACCGCAATCTTGGCCAGCACAGCGCCGGTCCAGCCTTCCAGCAGCTTGTTCAATACACCCAGGCCCAGGGCGGCATACACCGTGCCTGCCAGTTGTCCCACGCCGCCCAGAACCACCACCATGAACGAATCGACGATATAACTTTGACCCAAATCCGGCCCTACATTTCCGACCTGACTCAAGGCACACCCTGCCAGACCCGCAATGCCGGAACCCAGCGCAAAGGCATAGGTATCAATGCGCGCCGTGTTCACCCCCATGCAGCTGGCTATGGGCCGGTTTTGCGTAACGCCACGCACAAACAGGCCCAGACGCGTTTTGCTAATCAGGAAAGCCACGCCACCCAACACTGCGAACGCGAAGGCCACAATCACCAGGCGGTTGTAGGGCAGGGACAAATTGCCCATCAACTGCACTCCGCCGCTCATCCAGCTGGGGTTCTCGACGCCCACGTTTTGTGCGCCAAAAATGGTTCGAACCAGTTGCATCAGCATCAGGCTGATGCCCCAGGTTGCCAGCAGCGTTTCCAGCGGACGGCCGTACAGGAAGCGGATCACGCTTCGCTCCAGCGCTGCACCCACCAAAGCCGAAGCCATGAACGCTACGGGCACAGACGCCAGCAGGTACCAGTCGAAAGCACCGGGGAAGTATTTTTGGAAAAGACCCTGCACCACATAGGTTGCGTAGGCGCCGATCATCATCAATTCGCCATGGGCCATGTTGATCACGCCCATCAGTCCATAGGTAATGGCCAGCCCCAACGCCACAAGTAGAAGAATAGAACCCAAACTGATGCCGCTGAACATGGCGCCCAGCCGGTCGCCCCAGGCCAGGCGCGACTCCAGCGTGCGCAGCGCTTTGTCCAATGCAGCCTTAACCTCGGCGTCTTTTTCATTCTGAATTTGTTCAAGCAACAAGGTCTTGGTGGCAGCCTGTGCGCTTTGGGCCAGCACACGGGCGGCCTCCAGGCGCTGCGCCTTGTCGCTGCTGCTCAGCAGGGCTGCCGCGCGCAGCAAGCCCAGTTGGTCTTTGATATCTTGAACCAGTTCCTTGGCATACGCCTTGTCAATCAAGGCTACCTTGCTCTCATCGACCTGGCCTTGCAAGGCACGCACAGAAGCCCGACGCACTTCGGGGTCGGGCGACAGCAGTTTGAGTGCGGCCAGTGCACTCTCAATCTCACCGCGCATGCGGTTGTTGTTCATGACGTCTTCTGCGGAATCCGGTAATGCCACCGGAACACCGGTCACGGGGTCCAGGCCCCTGCCGTCCTGCACCAGAACGGGCTTGCCAGCAACCACTTTCACTGCGTCGTCGGCGAGCGCCTGAAGAAAAAGGGCAGACCGTTCATCGGCCGTGGCAATGGCGGTTCTCAGTGCCAGCACGCGCGGATCACTCTCACCCACCGCAATGCCAATGGCTTCATCCATCGTCAAAGATCGGGCATTGCCTGCTATTAACAGCAAAGCAACCGTGAGCAGTTGGAAAATCCGTTTTGGCATGCGCTATGCATCTCCATGGTTGTGATGACAGCCACCCTCGCCCCTCAGGGCCGAGAGTGGCCGCTCCTCCCTTGCTTCGCCTTATTTCGTTACAGGCTGATCAGGCTTCTTGTCATTGCCTTCGATGTAAGGAGACCATGGCTTGGCTTTCACAGGGCCCGGTGTTTTCCACACCACGCTGAACTGACCGTCGGCCTTGACTTCGCCAATGAACACCGATTTGTGCAGGTGGTGGTTTTTCTCATCCATCTTGCTCACAATGCCGCTGGGTGCTTTGAAGGTCTGGCCTGCCATGGCAGCGATCACCTTGTCGGTGTCGGTGGATTTGGCTTTCTCTACGGCCTGCTTCCACATGTTGATACCGATGTAAGTGGCTTCCATCGGATCGTTGGTCAAAGGCTTGTCCTTGTGGCCAGCAATGTTCTTGGCCTTGGCATAGTCAGACCACTTCTTGATGAACGCGGTGTTGTCAGCGTTCTTGATGCTCATGAAGTAGTTCCAGGCTGCCAGGTGTCCCACCAGCGGCTTGGTGTCCACGCCGCGTCCAGGGTGCAACACAGCGAACAAATAGGGCCCTGGTAGGCTGGACAATGGGCCATGTCGGGCCCCTCGTACTCGCGCTCGCAAATTACGCACTTGCAGGTGGTGTTGTGGCCGGTCAGAGGCGCATCTTCCTTGCGAGCCAGGTAAAAGCGACCCCGCGTGGCCCAGGCAATGACCGGTGAAGCCACCATGGCCGTGAACAGTGCAACCACCGCAGAAAAGGCCTGTGCCAATTCTCCACACAGCCCCAGGTAAGCCGCTATGGATGCAACCGAGGCCAATGCCATGGCCCCTACCCCGACCGGGTTGATGTCATACAGATAGGCCCGCTTGAACTCGATGCCTTTGGGAGACAGCCCCAGCGGCTTGTTGATGACGAGATCAGCAACCACGGCCATGATCCAGGCAATGGCAATGTTGGAGTACAGGCCCAGCACCTCTCCCAGCGCCTGAAACACATTCATCTCCATGAGCATGAAAGCAATAAGGCAATTGAAGACCACCCACACCACGCGCCCCGGATGGCTGTGCGTGAGCCGCGAGAAAAAATTACTCCAGGCGAGGGACCCGGCATAGGCGTTGGTCACATTGATCTTGATTTGCGACACCACTACAAACAGTGCGGTTGCAGCCACGGCCCAGCCCAGGGTCGGAAATACGTATTCGTAGGCAGCCAGATACATCTGGTTGGGATCGACTGCCCGGTCTGGAGGAACACTGTGCGTGATCGCCAGGTAGGCCAAAAATGCGCCGCCCAGCATCTTTACAACGCCCAACACGACCCAGCCGGGCCCACCCACCAATACGGCAGCCCACCAACGTTTGTGGTTGAGGGCGGTTCTGGCGGGCAAGAAACGAAGGTAGTCTGCCTGCTCACCCATCTGGGTGATCAATGCAATGCCAACAGTTAAAGCAGCACCAAACAAGTGCAAATCAAAGCTGCCACCCTCACCCATCTCACCAGCGTAGTGCGTAATTCCATCAAAAGCCGATGGATTGCGCACTAAAACATAGCAATATGGAACAATGAGCATCACCAACCACAAGGGCTGTGTCCACACTTGCAGGGCACTGATGGTGGAGACGCCATGGGCCACCAGCGGAATGACCACCACGGCACAGAGCAAATAGCCCCAGGAAGGCGGTATATCCAGGGCCAACTCCAGCGCATAGGCCATGACAGCGGCCTCCAGCGCAAAAAAGATGAAGGTGAAGGATGCGTAAATCAGCGAGGTAATGGTGGAGCCGATGTAGCCAAAGCCCGCGCCGCGCGTGAGCAAGTCCATGTCGACCCCATACCGCGCCGCATACACGCTGATGGGCAGACCGGCCAGAAAGATCACCAGCCCTGTGACCAGAATGGCCCACAGCGCGTTGGAGAATCCGTACTTGACCAGCAAGGTCGCGCCCACTGCCTCCAGAATAAGAAACGATGCCGCACCAAAAGCGGTATTGGCCACCCGCCACTCGGACCACTTGCGAAAGCGCTGCGGTGTAAACCGCAGGGCGTAGTCTTCCATGGTTTCGCTGGC
>CAJBMJ010000211.1 GCA_903954045.1 uncultured beta proteobacterium
ACCGAATCAAAGTCCAGATGCGCCGCATTGGCACCGGTTGCCATGGAACTGGCTGCGCTGCCGCCCATGCCGATGCGCATGCCGGGGCCGCCCAACTGGATCAGCAGGCTTCCTGCGGGGAATTCAATCTTGTGCGTCTGGGTGGAGTCGATCACGCCCAGACCACCGGCAATCATGATGGGCTTGTGGTAACCGCGTTGCACAGAGTCCACATTGCTCTGCACCGACTGCTCGTACTCACGAAAGTAACCCAGCAAGTTGGGGCGGCCGAACTCGTTGTTGAAAGCCGCGCCGCCCAAGGGGCCATCGATCATGATTTGCAGCGGGCTGGCAATGTGCTCTGGCTTGCCAAAGTTGCCGCCCCACAGCTTGGAGACGGTAAACCCGGTCAAACCGGCCTTGGGTTTGGAGCCACGACCTGTAGCCCCCTCGTCCCTGATTTCACCGCCCGCACCGGTGGACGCGCCCGGGAAGGGCGAGATGGCAGTCGGGTGGTTGTGGGTTTCCACCTTCATCAGAATATGCTGGGTGGCGCTCTGTTTTTCATAGCTAGCTGCGCATATTGCACCTGCGCTAGAGGCCGATTTGGCCATCAATCGCTCGACCTCTGCACCTTCCATCACAGATGCATTGTCCGAATAGGCCACCAGCATGTACTGGGGGTTTAACTGGTGCGTGTTGCGGATCATGCCGAACATGCTTTTGTCCTGGTCTACGCCGTCAATGGTGAACTGGGCGTTGAATATTTTGTGGCGGCAATGTTCGCTGTTGGCCTGCGCAAACATCATCAGTTCTACATCAGTGGGGTTGCGACCGAGTGTGGTGAATGCATTGACCAAGTAGTCGATTTCGTCGACTGCCAGAGCCAGTCCCCAGTCCTTGTTGGCAGCTTCGAGTGCGGTCTTTCCGCCCACTAGCACATCCACATGGTCCATCGGGGCCGGGTGCAGGGCGTGGAAAAGTTCCTGCGCCTGGGCCCGCTCGAGCATGGCGCTTTCTGTCATGCGGTCATGCAACAGATCGGCAATTTGTTGGGTTTGCTCCGGATTCAGGCTGGATTTGGACAGCAAGCCATTCTTCAAGGTCAAGCGGTATTCCACCAGTCTCTCGATGCGCTTGACCGCGAAACCGCAGTTGTGCGCAATGTCGGTGGCCTTGGAGGCCCAGGGGCTCACTGTGCCAAAACGGGGCGACACCACGACCGCCGGGCCATCCTTGGGGCCGTCGTATGGATCACCATAGGTCAGCAAGGCCGAGAGTTTGGAGGCCAGACCCGCATCAAGTGTCTCGTCGCTGGCCACCAGATGCACAAAACGGGCAGAAATGCCGGAAACCTTGTCGTGTATGGCTTGCAGCTTTGGCAAAAGCTGTTGAACACGAAAGCTGCTCAGAGCGTTGCCGCCCTCAAATGTAGATATGTGCAAGGTCACTGTAGAGGCCTGAATTGGGGGCTGGGGAAGCCCGGTATTTTACAGTCGCCGCCTGGCTGCTGAAGAGCCCCACAGGCCATCGCCAGTGGAATGGATAGCTTTGCCTCAATGGCCTGGAAAAAGTCCGGAAATTGTGTCCGTCAGGCTCTGAATCGATATGGGTTTGATCAACACGGCGTCAAATCCGTTGGCAAGGAATCGCTCTTCATCGGCCGATGCCGCATGCGCTGTGTAGGCAACAATCTTGAGCGCAGCATGGTCCGGGTTGGCCCGAATCTGGAGGCACACATCTTCGCCGTTCAGGTCAGGCATGCTTATGTCAAGCAACACCAGGTCCACAGCGGCATTTGAACCCAGCCAAGCGATAGCAGCGCTGCCGCCATCCACTTCAAAGGTTTTCCAGCCCAATTTCTTTAGAAAAGCGATTGCCAGCATGCGATTGAGTGACACATCGTCGACAATCAAAACCCGCTTTTCCAAGATGAAATCCTTTGTGCTGAGGGGTGAAGGCTATGTCTTTACGGACGATGCCGGCAGAAGCACATAAAAAGTAGACCCCACACCCGGCGCGGATGTTACGCCAATCTCCCCACCCATACCTTCAATCAGTTCCTTGGCTAGGGTAAGTCCTAGGCCCGAGCCCTGCTGACTGCGGGTGGTAAACGAGTCACTCTGGCGGAACTTCTCAAAAATCAGCTGCAAATGTTCTTCCTTGATGCCAACGCCCGTGTCCTGTACCGATATGCGTACTCGCTCCCCCTCAGTCTGCGACCGCACCGTCACCGTGCCTTCCTTGGTGAACTTCAAGGCATTGCTGATCAGATTCAACAGTACCTGGCGCAAGCGGCTTCCATCCGCAAACACTGTGGCTGGCAGGCCGTCTCGCTCCAGTTCAAGTTGCAGTTGCTTGGTTTGGGCGTGCCCCATCTGCATAGCGATCACCTCATCGAGCAATGCCGGCAGCTCTACATCAGAAGGGTGAAAGTCCATGCGGCCGGCTTCGATTTTGGCCAGATCCAGCACGTCCGTCACCAAGGCCAATAGGTGCTCGCCGCTGCTGCGAATGGTTTGTGCATAGGCGCGCTGCTCTGGGTTTTCAATTTCCATCTCCAGCAACTCGGCAAAACCCAAAATACCGTTCAGGGGGGTTCGCAACTCGTGCGACATATTGGCCAAAAACTCGCTCTTCATGCGGTTGGCTTCCTCGGCAGCACGCCGCCCCTCTTCCAGTCGCTCAAACGATTGCTGCACCTCGGTGGCCATATGGTTGAACGACTTTGACAGCTCGGCCATTTCGTCAGCCCCATGCACCGGTAACCGAAACGACAAATCACCTTCCTGAAAGCGGCGGATGCCACCACCCATCTCGGTAATTCGCACGGAAAGCAGATTGGCCATCCAGATGGCAATCGCTATCACCACAGCAATCATCACCAGCGTGGAGGCGGTAAGACCGAAGGCAGCGCTTCCCATCTGGCTGCTGATCGTTCCTTGCAAGGCCTCGCGCTCCTGTTTGAGCTTGCCATCGGCAGTGGCAATCAGTGCGTCAATGCGCTTGCCTGACTCTGTTGCCGCTTTGTGAAAATCGTCCACGTTGGCACCAATCGTGATGTACCCAAACCCCCGCTTGCTTTCACCATACTGCCCGGTGAAATAGGGAATGGTGGCCGCAGTCGTGAGTTTCCACAAGCCAGAGAAAAAGATGGCGAAGGAGCCTGAGCCACCGTGTTCTGTCAATGCATCCCAGCCATGGCATTGCGGTGAAAAGTTCAGGTAGCGGCAGTCCAGCGCTACATTGCCCGATTTGCCGGAGTCTGGGGAGGGTTTGCGTTTGAGGGACTGGTCCTGAAAAGCGGTCAAAGTCGGCTCAAACTCATGCCAGGGTTTGCCGCTAGCCTGCCAGGCGGCCCAGGTATCGGTGTCGACCCACGGCGCGACGGCCTGACCCGTAAGGGGGTCATAACCAACGATGAAATAGTCTCGAGGGTGGGAGATATTGCGGCTTTTATAGTCCCACATAAACGCATAGTTTCCCGATGCCGGATCGGTAATCGGTGCGAAACGGTCGGTGGTAGGACGCACCCGGCTGCTCAGGGCCTTCAAATGTGCATGGTCCAGGGCCAAAGTCACATACCCTGCCACTAAGCCATTGCGGACCACAGGCGTCGCCCAGCGAACAATGCCTCGGAAGCGCTTGCCGACCGGATTTTCAAGGCCCGCGTAACCTGACAACTCAGGCGAAAAAGGTTTATTTAACTCCTCTGCCTTCGCCTTGGTATAGGGACCGATCCAGTGCGTAGGCACGTAAGGGCCGATCACATCCGACACATAGATTTCGCCGGGTTTAAGTTTTTTCAGGCTCGGCCAGTAGGTTTCTGCCTTGACGAAGGTGTTTTCCTTCACGGAAATGTTGCGCAGTCCCGGCTGAAGCAGGTCACCCGACTGAACCTTGACCCGCTCCATGCCAGAGGTATCCACATAGGTCATCTCCAGAAACAGGGGCTGAAGCACCTGGGTTCCGTAGTTCTCCGGCAAGCGCGTGTGAAAATCCTTGGCGTTGTCAGGCAGTGGTGGTCGCACCGGGTTGGCAGGACTAAATGTGTCTTCGGCTACCCAACTTTTCCCGTCAGCAGCTGGGCTGTATTTGCCGTGCGTATAGAGCTCGCGTGTGTGGCCGTTGAGAAAGCGCCGGTAGGCTGCCTCGGCGGTGTCCACTGCAGCGGCCTTGAGAACGTCTTTGTCACGGTCATACAAAAAATCTGCCACCTGCCGCGCCAGGTCAGTGCTGAGCGACTCAATGGCCTCACGGGAGCGCTCATCCAGGGCACGCACTGCGTCGTCATTGGCGGTCTTTCCAGTTTGTTGCTGGGTCACCCGCATCGAGTCGGCCATTTCAATGGCTCGTACCGACACCCCTTCGCCCAGACCATGCATCGCCGCCCAGGCATACCATGCGATCAAAACCAGGGGGACAACCTTGATGGCAACAAAGATAAAGATAAGTTTGGCGCGTATACCCATACGCTCAAAAGCCAATGGAACCTTCATAGATACCCCTCTGAAAACGATGCCCTGAGTGACTCTGACGAACAGGAATTACAGCTGAAACACGGCGAGTATGGCACGGGTTTTGCAGCGTTGAGTGCCATGCAACGTAAGCACAAACATACCAGCCAGAACATGGCTTCAAATCTAACTGTGTGGACGCAAGTAAACAAAAAGTGATATGGGAAAGGTCACTGTAGGGGCCTGAATTGGGGCTGGGGATGGCCCGCAATTTGCAGTTGCTATCTGGCGAAGGCGCATAAATAGCAGTACAGGCAGCAGCATCGGCTTGCGGCCTAAGCACCGTTACCATCACTGCATGCGTGGACAAGGTCCCCGCACTCAAATTCTCTCTATTGACGGCATGACAACACTGGTTTTGTTCAATTGCGACTGGGATCTGGCCACTGCTCTTTGAATTTCCAAAATCCACCCCTGATGCAAAACCCCTCCCAACCCATCGCCCGCGACATCGTCCTGATTGGCGGCGGCCACAGCCATGTGGGCGTGCTCAAACGTTTTGGCATGCAGCCCGAACCCGGCGTGCGCCTGACCGTCATTTGCACTGATGTGCACACGCCCTACTCCGGCATGTTGCCCGGCTATATCTCGGGGCATTACAGCTATGACGACGTGCACATTGACCTGGCGCGCCTCGCTGTTTTTGCCGGCGCCCGGCTCTACCGTGACGAAGTAGTGGGCATTGACCGTGTGGCTGGGAAGGTGCTGTGTCGCCACCGCCCGCCGGTGCCCTATGACCGGCTGTCCATTAACACCGGCTCCACGCCGCGCCTGAGCGGTGTCGCCGGGGCCGACGCGTTTGCGGTGCCGGTCAAACCCATCACCCGCTTTAACCAGCGCTGGCTCGCCTTGCTGGCACGCGTGCAGCAGCACAACCAAGGCACACTGCGCATTGCCGTAGTCGGTGCCGGCGCGGGTGGCGTGGAGTTGCTGTTGTCCATGCAATACCGCTTGCGCCGGGAGTTGCAGGCTTTGGGCCGCAACCCGGACCTTCTCGCGTTTGACCTGATCAACGCAGACGAGACCATTTTGCCGACCCACAACGAGCGGGTGCGCCACAAGTTCACCCAGGTGCTGGCGCAACGCGGCGTCCAAGTTCATCTGAAGGCACAAGTGACGCGTGTGACCGAGGGCGCCTTGCATTGCGCCAACGGACAGGTGGTGCTGGCCGACGAAATCATGTGGGTGACGCAGGCAGGTGGTGCGGCCTGGCTGCAGTCCACCGGCCTGGCACTGGATGCGGGCGGTTTTGTGCGGGTCAATGACCACTTGCAAACGCTCACCGACCCCCACATCTTTGCTGCTGGCGACATTGCCGCCATGGAGAATTTTCCATTGGAGAAGGCAGGCGTGTTTGCCGTGCGCATGGGCCGACCGTTGGCCGACAACTTGCGTTTGAGTTTGCAAGGCCGCGCACTGCAGGCATATCGGCCCCAATCGCGTTGGCTGGCTTTGATCAGCACCGGTGACAAATACGCCGTAGCGTCACGCGGGGCACTGGGTTTTTGGGGCGATTGGGTCTGGCGCTGGAAGGACCAGATTGACCAGCGCTTTATGCGCAGTTTCTCTGAGTTCCCTGCTATGCAGACGAAGCCCAATGCGGCAAGCGGGTCTGGCACGCAGTTAACGCTGACCGCAGACGAGTCTTTGCAAGCCATTTCGGCACTGGCAATGCGCTGC
>CAJBMJ010000212.1 GCA_903954045.1 uncultured beta proteobacterium
CAAGCGCGAGATGCAGGAATTTACCTACACCGTGTCGCACGATTTGCGCGCCCCACTGCGCCACATTGTTTCGTTTGCCCAGTTGGTGCAGGAAGACGCCGGGCCTTTGCTGAACGCAGAGGTGCAGGGTTTTCTGGACACCATTGCCGGATCTGCGCGCAACCTTACCGCGATGCTGGATGCATTGCTGGAGCTGTCCCGGGTTGGATCGGTTGCCCTCCATTTGCAGCCGCTTGCATTGCAGGACATGGTGCAATCTGTGAGTGAAGAGTTGTCAGACAAGTTTCCCTCCGATGTGCGGTCCGGGGGAATAGCGCCTGGACTTCCGCAGGTAATGGCAGACCCCGCTCTTTTGCGCGTGGCGCTGATGCACTTGTTGGGAAACGCGCTCAAATTCAGCCGGTCGCGCACGCCAGCGGTCATCGAAATCGGGGGCGAGTCCGATGTAGTTGCAGGGATAACCAAACTGACCATTCGCGATAACGGAGTGGGTTACAACCCTGTCATGCAAGGCAAGCTCTTCCAGGTTTTCAGTCGCTTGCACAGCCAGACCCAGTTTGAAGGACTGGGCATGGGGCTGGCACTGTCCCGCAAGATCGCGCAGCGACTCGGGGCCGAACTTGCCATCTCGGGCAAAACAGACCTCGGATGCTGCGTCACCCTGACCTTGCCTCTTGCTGCTCCTTGATGAGGTATCGGGCACATAGAGACCGGAAATAGGCCTCTTATCGGCCTTTATTTTGGGCTTGTCTGAAACGTGCGGTCGCAATACTTGAACCATCCTGTTACTTTTGGGGATGGTCATGCAAATCGACCGCTTGCGCACTTTACTGATACCTACGGATACCAACCCGGCGGCCACCGACAAGGAGTCGCCGAAATCTGCACGTGGTGCCGAACGCGGTATCGGAAACCCCACCCCCGGAGTACCACGCGCAGCTGAGCGCGAGGAACGTGTACCTGCCAGCGTGGTGCTCAAGCTCCAGAATGAATCCCCTCCCGCGCCTGACAATCTTGCATCCGAACCGGTGGTCTATTCGGTTGGGCAGCGGTCTCCTTTTTCTCAATCTCCCAAACCTGCGGAGTCCAGGCAGCCAGACTTTGTTGCACTGGCAGTGTCAGCCATGCGCGAATACGCAGATGAAGCTGAGCGGCTAAAGCGCAGTGCGCCCTTGTCGCGACTGGATGCTGGTCCAGTGGAGCAGCTTTCCAACACGTATCACATTCCCCAGGGTCTGCAGCGCCTGGCCGCCAAGCTCCATTTATCGGCTTAAAGGGATCTCCGCCCCGAACTTGCTGCGTTTCAGGCTGAAAAAGGCTTTGACGTTGCGCACATTCGAGTGGCGTGTGAAAAGTCTTTGGGCCAGCTCTTGGTAGCCAGGCATGTCCCTGGCATTTACCACCAGGCAAAAGTCCGGCCCCGGGGACACCCGGTAGCACTGCTGCACGCCGGGATCTTTGGCTACTTCCTCTTCAAAAAAATCGAGTGACTCTGAATCTTGCCGGTCCAGGGTGATCTCCACAATGGCTGTCAGGCCGTGCCCCAAAACTGCGGCAATGCGCTGCGGATTGAGTATGGAGACCTGGCGTTCGATGAGTCCGCACTCCGTGAGGCGCTTGACGCGACGCAGGCAGGTGGGCGGTGAGATACGAACCATTTCTGCCAGAGCCTGATTGCTCACAGCCGAGTCTTGCTGGAGTTGCTTGAGAAGCTGTAGGTCAATGTCATCAACTGCTATTTGTTTCATAAACTCGCAAATTATTCATAAATATTTCATTAATGCTTGATTATGAAATATTTCTACAAAAGTTTCATACATATTGACTATATATTTTATTTCACTTTGCCTAAGATGCCGCTAAATCAACGGAGGGAAGTCTTATGTGTGGCATCGTGGGCGCGGTATCTACCCGCAACATCGTTCCTGTTTTGGTTCAAGGCCTCGCAAGGCTGGAGTACCGTGGCTATGACTCTTGCGGCGTGGCCGTGTATGACACCAACCCCAGTTCTGAGGGGGGTCCCAGCGTGGGGCTGCGCAGGGCGCGCAGCACCTCCAGGGTTGCCGAGCTCATGGACCAAGTGGAATCCGGGGCGGTACGTGGAACCTTGGGCATAGCCCACACCCGCTGGGCTACCCATGGCGCCCCCGCTGTGCACAACGCGCACCCCCATTTCAGCCATGGCACGGGTAAAGATGCGTCCAGCAAGCCAGGTAGAGTGGCTTTGGTGCACAACGGCATCATTGAAAACCATGACGAGTTGCGCAGCACCCTGCAGGCCAGGGGCTACGTATTTGACAGCCAGACCGACACAGAAGTCATTGCCCACCTGATAGACAGTGTGTACGACGGTGATTTGTTCGAAGCGGTCAAGCTGGCAGTGGCCCAGTTGCACGGTGCCTACGCTATTGCTGTGTTCTGCAAGGACGAGCCGCACCGCCTGGTGGGAGCCCGCGCAGGTTCGCCGTTGATTTTGGGTCTGGGCAAAGACGGCCAGGAGCACTTTTTGGCCAGCGACGCCATGGCGCTGGCCGGTGAGACCGATCAGATCGTTTATCTGGAAGAGGGAGATCTGGTCGATGTGCAGTTGGGCAAGTACTGGTTGTTTGACAAAGCGCACAAAGCGATGGATACCACCCAGCGGCCAGTGAAAACGGTGCTGGCCCACAGCGGCGCTGCAGAGTTGGGGCCGTACCGCCACTACATGCAGAAAGAAATTTTTGAGCAGCCGCGAGCCATTGCCGACACGCTCGAAGGCGTGGAGGGCATTGTTCCGGAACTGTTTGACCTGCAAATGAACCATGCCCCGGGTGCTAATGCCGCCAGGGTGTTTGCGCAGATTGACTCCGTGCTGATACTGGCCTGCGGCACCAGTTACTACAGCGGATGCACGGCCAAGTACTGGATAGAAAGCATTGCGAAGGTGCCCTGCAATGTGGAAGTGGCCAGCGAATACCGCTATCGCGATTCGGTGCCCAACCCTAACACGCTGGTAGTCACCATCACGCAGTCTGGCGAGACCGCCGATACCCTGGCCGCCCTTCGCCATGCCCAATCACTGAGCATGAAGCACACGCTCACTATTTGCAATGTAGCGACGAGCGCCATGGTGCGCGAATGCAGCCTGGCCTATGTGACGCGTGCGGGGGTGGAAATTGGTGTGGCATCCACCAAAGCCTTCACGACCCAGCTTGCGGGTTTGTTTTTGCTGACGCTGTGTCTGGCGCAAGCCAAGGGACGCTTGAGTGACGCAGAAGAAGCGCGGCATCTCAAGGCCATGCGCCATTTGCCTGCCGCACTGCAGGCAGTGCTGGCATTGGAACCGCAACTCATTGCCTGGGCCGAAGACTTCGCCAAAAAAGAAAATGCGCTTTTTTTGGGGCGCGGTTTGCACTACCCCATCGCACTGGAGGGCGCACTCAAACTCAAGGAAATCAGCTACATCCACGCCGAGGCCTACCCCGCAGGGGAACTCAAGCATGGCCCGCTGGCGCTGGTCACCAGCGAAATGCCGGTGGTCACCGTGGCTCCCAACGACGCGCTGCTGGAAAAACTGAAAAGCAATCTGCACGAAGTGCGTGCCCGCGGCGGCGTGCTCTATGTGCTGGCCGATGCGGATACACGCATCGACAGCGCAGAAGGCCTGAACGTCATCCGCATGCCAGAGCACTACGGCGAGTTGTCGCCCCTGCTGCATGTGGTGCCCTTGCAGTTGTTGGCGTATCACACGGCATGCGCAAGGGGCACGGATGTGGATAAGCCTCGGAATTTGGCGAAATCAGTAACTGTCGAATAAACGGCAATCTATTGTTTGTGGGTGATTCGCGCGGTCTAGCCTATTTCGCTCAGGCAAGTCGCATGAAGTTAGCCTGCATGGCCTCGCGAACCTGCTTCAAGGTGTCTTCAGCCAAAGGCAGTCCGTCTGCCATTTCAAGCAACGATTGAGGCGTTGCCAATCCGAGCACACCATCAATCGCCTCTTCTGTGACACCACGCGCAAGCCCGGCTGCTTGCGCAGCCTTCAAGATGTGTTGCCTGCCGGGCGCACTGCCTTCCCCGGCGATGTCCATGAAATGTTCGCCGCGGTAACCTGGGCAATAGGTCAGATCGTACGGTGGGGCCAGCTTCCAGCTGCCATCGGCTTCCATCATGAATGCCAGGTTCTTGGCATGATCGTCCCGGTTGTTCATCAGCACGTTGAAGACACAGCGCTGCACTGCCAGCTTGAGTTGGCGTTGGTCGCGCGTCAACCGACGCGTGGCACGAAAGAAGTCCTCGTAGCTGACAGAGGGTTCCTGAAAGTTGGCGTGCAGCAGCCCCGCGAGGGAATGAATATGAACGCGTTCGTCACCCCTGCGGTCAAAGCGTTGGGTGCCGAACGCCGA
>CAJBMJ010000213.1 GCA_903954045.1 uncultured beta proteobacterium
AAACATCAACGGTAGCTATTCACCGTACTCAGCAACGTTAGGAGTCAACACGGTGCAATTTGTCTTGCAAGACGGAATCGCCGGCGATGCCGACCTCTCAGTGAACGGCAGCATTCGTGACCCCGGCGGTATTGGAGTTCCCTCAACAACCGAGTCCATACCCACGCTAAGTGAGTGGGGTGTGATTGCACTCACCGGGCTGATGGGGCTGTTTGGCCTGCGCCAGATGCGCCGCAGGGGCTCGAACAGTCGGCTGTTTTGAGCATCAAACTGACCTCTAGCCAACACCAATACTGCCCGAATAGCTATCTTTTTTAAAGCAAATAATCCAATGAATAAAACCCACCGCATCGTCTGGTCCGAAGCCCGTCAAACCTATGTGGTCGCGCATGAAAATGCCGCCGCGCACGGCAAGTCGTCCTCCACTCGCAAGGGGGTGGCGCAGGCGGTTGCGGTGGCTTTGCTGGCATTGGGGGCGGGTGCTGCCGTCGCAGATTCGTGCGTGGGGGCTACGGTAATTTCCGCCAATACGAGCGATCCATGTCTGCTGACAATCGGGGAGAGTGTGACGATCAATAACGGGCGCTCGCTCGCAGTATCGGGCGCAAGCGAAAGGGCAGTAACCGCAGAGGGTGCAACCGGGTCCGGGGACATTGCTGCCGGTGACATTCTGAACAATGGCACGATTGCTAGCGTTGTCTCAGGTCAGTCGGCGATTAGGCTCTTGCCTGGGGTGTCAGGGGTTTTGGCGGCCACTTCAATACCGAGAGTCAGCGTGAGCTCGATCACCAATAACGGGTTGATCAATGCCGGTAGCGAGGGCGGGATTGTGATGGAATACGCAGCCGATTCAGATGGCTACAAGATAGGCACCACGATCACCGGTGACATCATCAACACCGGCACCATCACCACCACAGGCACTGACGCCATCAGGGGGATAGGCGCGACTATTGGCGGTCGCATTGTCAACAATTCATTGATTCAGGGTCAAATCAAGTTTTTCACATCTGTCATCACCTCAGGCATCACCAACACCGGCACAGTGTCGGGCCCCAATACCGCTGGCCTAAACATGTGGCCGGTCCAAGTGGGCGATGTCAAGAATACCGGTTTGATTCAAGGAACCCGGGGGGTCCAGTTTGGCGGTGCCACAACGACCATGGCCAGAACGACCATTGCCTCTATTACCAACGATGGAACCATTAATGCCACTTCAGGCAACGGACTCGCACTCTTCTCTGGCGCATCCGTGGCACATGGTCTGACCAACAGCGGCACGATATCCGGTGGTCCCAACGGTATCTCGATTTCTCTCAGTACGGTATCCGGCGGCATCGTCAACGGGGGTTTGATCGAGGCAGCAGCGAACCACGCCATCGCTCTGGTCCAAGCGACGATTAGCGGTGCCATTGTCAATAGTGGCACCATCAAAAGTTTGGGCACTGAGCATGCTGGCCTAAATATCGGATTCGCCAACATTTTGACAAGCTTCACCAACAGCGGGACGATCCAAGGCGCCAACATGGGGGTGCAGATAAGCACCAACAGCGTGCTGGCGAGCCTGACCAACAGCGGCACGATTTCTGGCGCAACTGCAATCGATCGCAGTGGCGGAGGGGTAAGCGCCCCTGCGCTGGTGATTGACGGCAACAACGCTGCCAAGTTTATCGGCGCGGTGAATACCCCTGACTCACCGGTAACGCTAGCCTCGGGTGCCGTCTACACCATGCAGGGCGGTGAAATCTTCACACTGAACGGCACCTCAAGCGGGTTTGCGGTTGCCAGCAACGCCACATTGGGTGTGGCTGCAGGCGGCACTGGCACCATCACCGGGGTTTACACGCAAGATGCCAGCGCTACCTTTCGCACCCATGCCAACAGCACCACCTTTGGTAAGCTGCTGATCAGCGGCTCCACCACCCTGCCAGCATCGGCAAAGTTTGAAGTAATGACTGTTGACGCAGCCACTTGCGACGGCATCACGGCAAGCATCACGCTGGCTGGTGTGATATCCGCTACCAGTCTGACTGCACCGTCTTTCGCTACCGTCACCGACCATTGCGATGGCATTAACTTCACGGCCGTCAAAAATGGCAACGCCGTCGACTTGGTGGCCAGCGCTGCTCCACCCACCACATGGCCCATGACTGGCGCCACCAACAACGCTGGTTTTGGCACCGTCAGCTGCGTCAGCCCCGTCGCCAACAATGGCACGGCCACCTGCACCGGCACCGCCAGCGGTGGCTACTATTTGGCTAGCGCAGTGGGCAACAGCAGTGTTTGCGGCACCGTCAGCGTCTCGGGTTCAACTATCACTGCCGGCCCGGTCACAGCAGCCTGCACGGTCACCGGCACCTTCGCGGCCAGCAGCACGTATGCAGTCACTGCCACAGCCAACCCGGTGGCCGGTGGCAGCGTTACCTGCACCCCCGCCAGTGGCATCGCCTCGGGCGGCAGCAGCACCTGTAGCGGCACCGCCAACCCCGGCTACACCTTCACCAACTGGGGTGGCGACTGCGCCAGCGCGGGCAGCAGTGCCACCTGCACCCTGACCAACATCACCGCAGCCAAAAGCGTGACGGCTAACTTCACCGCAGCCAGCACCAGCCAGGCCACCATTCCCACCACCGCCAATGGTGTGACCGCCAGCATGAGCGTGAGCGGATGCACCAGCATCAGCAGTGCAGCGTTTGCCGCACCCACCAGCGGTGCGCCCAGCAACACGACCTTTCCCTTTGGCATGTTGGGCTTCACGCTTACAGGGTGCATCAGCGGCCCGGTAACCGTGACCGTGACTTACTCGCAGAACCTGCCCAGCAATGCCACGTTCTACAAAAACATCAACGGCAGCTATGCACCTTACTCGGCCACGTTAGGAGTCAACACGGTGCAATTTGTCTTGCAAGACGGAATCGCCGGCGATGCCGACCTCTCAGTGAACGGCAGCATTCGTGACCCCGGCGGTATTGGCGTGCCTTCAACAACCGAGTCCATACCCACGCTAAGTGAGTGGGGTGTGATTGCACTCACCGGGCTGATGGGGCTGTTTGGCCTGCGCCAGGTGCGCCGGCGAAAAATCCATTCTTGATTGCAGGCTGTCATACAAGGTGCCCACTTCAGTGGGCATTTTTCTGTGCAATGGATGCGTGCTGCAATGGATTAAAGTTGGCTCCTAACAAGGAATTCCGCATGACGCTAGACATTTCCCCCTTCACCAGAGCCATCCAGCGCCTGGACGAAGGCATGGTGCGCTACCTTACCGACACCAGCGACACGCAGATTCGTGATGGCTTGATTCAGCGTTTTGAATTCACCTATGAGTTGTCGCACAAGATGCTCAAGCGCTATCTGGAGTCTGCTTCACCGTCTCCGGGCGAGTTTGATAGTGCAGACTTTCCCTACCTGATACGGTCTGCCAACGAGCGTGGGATGCTGCTGGGTGATTGGCCGCAATGGAAGCAGTACCGCGACATGCGCGCCAAGACCAGCCACACCTACGACGAAGACATTGCGTTGGCGGTCGTCACGGGCATTCCCGCTTTTCAGCGAGAGGCGCATCATTTGCATGACCAGATTCTTGCCAAATTGACCTAATGAAGTTGCCCCACATTGATGTGAGCCCCGCGCAATGGGAGATAGTGCGCACCATACTGCAACAGCACGTACCGCAATATGCGGTGTGGGCATTTGGATCGCGCGCCAAGTGGACGGCCAAGCCTTTCTCGGACCTTGATCTGGCCATCATCACGGACCACGTGCTGGAATGGCGCGTGAGCGCGGCGTTGGCAGATGATTTTTCAGAATCTGATCTGCCGTTCAAGGTAGATTTGGTCGATTGGGCCGCCACCAGTGAAGCGTTTCGCAAAATCATCGAGCGCGACAAGGTCGTTTTGCAAGATGCGGGGCCTGATTGATCCAAAAAAGGTCCGTATTGCAAAATTTTCTCGTTGAAATGTGTAATTATTAAAATTTTCAAGTGTCGTTAGAAGAAAAAATGGCCGGAAAACTGGTTGGGTACGAATTTCTGAAGCAGTCGCTGGGTACTTGCGCGTTCTCTATGGACCGCCCGGCAAGGCTGTCTTCGGTTACCAAGGTCACGGCGATGGCCGATGTGCTGGCCGTGCCCGCGTCCGTTGCGCCGACCAGTGACGCTCCGCTGGAGCATCTGCTGTTTGCGCTCAAGCATGAGGGCTTGCAGCTTCAGGCCGCGATCCTGGCACTCAAGAAGATGGATGGCCAGGAGGTGGGGCGTGCGTTTGAGGGCAGCCCCAGCAGCGCGTATCTGCGTCAGGTTGGCTTTCTGTGGGAGATGGCCAATGGCAAGCTGCTTGAGGGTTTGCCCGCCGCAGTCGGTGCCTACACCCCGCTTTTTGACCCCGAAAAGTTTGTCACCGGCGCCTCAAGACGCAGCGCCCGCTGGCGTGTTGATTTCAATGGCTTGGGTTCTATCCACTATTGCCCCACGGTACGCCGTACGCCGGAATTGCAAGCGCTGCTGGACAGCAACATTCTGGAGTCAGCGGGTAAATTCATTGCTGGGCTGGACAAGTCCGTGTTGGATCGTGCCGTGCGTTGGGCGTATTTGAGCGAAACGCAGGGGTCGTATGCGATTGAAAACGAGACGCCGAACAGCAACAAGGCTGAGGCATTTGCGGCCTTGCTTGCGCGCGCGCATGCCCCTCAGCAAATCACGGAGGAATATCTGGTTGCGCTGCAAAACATGACCCTCTCGAACCCATTCGACAAGGCGGTGCAGTTTCGAATCGGGCAGAACTGGCTGCGCAATGCCTTGCCGGGGGCGCTGGGAGTGACCTACGTTCCGCCGGAGCCTGAACTCATGGTGCAGCTGATGGACGACGTGATGGCCTTGGCGAACGGCAAAGACCTTGGCGTGAATGCGCTGATTTTGGGCGCCTTGGTGAGCTTCGGTTTTGTCTTTGTACATCCGTTCATGGATGGCAACGGAAGGCTTTCGCGGTTTCTCTTTCACAAAGTGGTGTGTGGCCAGGGTTCGCTGCCCAATGGCTTAGTGTTGCCCGTGTCTGTGGCAATGAAGCGCCATGAGGAGCGCTATCTTCAGGCGCTGCAAACGTTTTCCAGGCCCGCGAGAGACCTGTGGCAGGTCACGGCGATAGATGATGTCCGCGTGGATGCGGTGTTCAAAGGCGAGCCGGAAATCTATCGGTTTTGGGACGCAACACCCTGCGTGACTTTTGGCCTGCAAATGGCAGCCGAAGCGTTTGATCGTGACTTGCGCGATGAGAGTGCATTTTTGCAGCGTTTTGATCTTGTGTACAAAGTGGTCAACGATGCGGTAGACATGAACAATAACGATCTGGTTCTACTGGTGCGTTCCTGTCTGCAAAACGAAGGGAAGCTTTCCAACAACCGCCTCAAGCAACTGATTGCCAGAGGCCATCCAGCAGCGTTGTTGGAGCTGGCGCAGCAATTGGTATCCCAGACTCTGCATTCCAACTCCAATGGAGGCGTGAAGGTATGACAGAGACCGCATTTAACGTATTGGCCAACACACGCCTTGGCCCCATGCTTGCCAACCGCAACGACCGCTATGTGGGCCAGAGCATTTTGGCGTATGGCGAGTTCTCTGAAGGCGAAGCGCAGATGTTTCG
This sequence comes from uncultured beta proteobacterium, assembly GCA_903954045.1. Classification (GTDB taxonomy): domain Bacteria; phylum Pseudomonadota; class Gammaproteobacteria; order Burkholderiales; family Burkholderiaceae_C; genus Allorhodoferax. Next base: position 5,634 of record CAJBMJ010000213.1, read on the forward strand.
GCAGTTGGTGGGTGCCGGAGATGTGGTGTTAGAGGCGGGCTCCAACATTGGGGCCCACACCGTGCTGATTTCCCGCTTGGTAGGCGAGGGTGGAGCAGTATTCGCCTACGAGCCCCAGCGCATCGTGTTCCAGACCCTGTGCGCCAACCTGGCGCTGAACCAGTGTGTCAACGTGGTGGCCAAACAGCAAGGCCTGGGCAGCATGCCCGGCCAGATGGTTTTGCCCAATGTAGACCCCCGGCAGGTCAACAATTTTGGCGGGCTTTCCCTGCTGACCCAGGGCCCCGGAGAGCGGGTGGATATCACCACCATTGACCAGCTGGCTTTGCAGCGTTGCAAGTTGATCAAGGCGGACGTAGAGGGCATGGAGGCCGAAGTGCTGGGTGGGGCGCGCCAGACCATAGAGCGTTGCCGCCCGCTGCTGTACCTGGAGAACGACCGGGCGGAAAAATCAGCGGAGCTGATCTCCCTGGCGATGGGCCTGGGTTACCGCTTGTGGTGGCATGTGACCCCGCTATTCAACCCGGATAATTTTTTGAAGAACCCGAACAACGTGTTTGGTGGTGTGGTGTCGATCAATCTGCTGGGGCAGCCTGCTGAAGCGGCACGCCCTGTGGCGGGATTGAGAGAAGTTCTGCACGCAGACGATCGTTGGGATACCGCTGCCAATTAGCGCGACCGAAATGAATAAAAAAACTGAATCCAGCGCAGCATTGGTTGCTGCGCAGACCTTGGAGCGCCAAGGGCAATTGCCCCAAGCGGAGCAGGCCTATCGCCAGATCGTCACCGCAGACCCCAACAACCACGCTGCCTGGCACGCCCTGGGCCTCTTGGCCTACAACGCAGGCAATGTTCAGTTAGCCCTGCAATGCATAGAAGCGGCCATCGCCGTCAATGACAAGGTGGGCCTGTACCACCGCAACATTGGCGAGATGTATCGCCGCGCGGGCCAGTTGGAGAAGGCCGCATCGGCAGGCCGTCAGGCCACCAAGCTGGCCCCTACGGACCTGGACGCGCATTACAACCTGGGCCTGGCCCATACAGACGCCAAGGACTACGTCCGGGCCATAACCAGTTATCGCAAAGCGCTGAAGCTCAACCCCCGGCATGGCCTGTCGTGGAACAACCTGGGCTCTGCGCTGGAGCAGCAGGGTGATAAGGCAGCAGCGCTGGATGCCTATCAAAAGGCGATTGCTATCAGCCCAAGCCATGCCGAAGCGCAAAACAACGCGGGGGCCATTGAGAGCGAGCAAGGCCATCTTGACGCGGCACGGGCCAGTTTTGTCGCGGCCATCGATGCGCGGCCGGATTTTGTGGAGGCGCATTACAACCTTTCGTCCCTCAAGACCTACACCCGGGATGACCCTCACCTGGCTTTGCTAGAGCGCGTGTACGCCAGTCGTACGCAGCTAGGCGACCCTGCTCGCATTCGCTACGGCTTCGCGCTGGGGAAGGCGCTGGACGACACTGGCGACTATGACCGAGCCTTTGCCGCGTATGACGAAGGCAATCGCCTGCAGCATGCGCTGCTCCCCATGGACGAAGCACGGGCAGATGCGCTGCTAGCGCAGATACAGGCGTTGTTTACTGCTCCTTTTTTTGCAGCGCGACGCGCTTGGCAAGGCCCGGTGGATGCCAAACGCACCCCCGTCTTTATTGTGGGTATGCCCCGCTCGGGCACCACGCTGCTGGAGCAGATTTTGTGCAGCCACCCGTCGGTTTATGGGGCGGGCGAGTTGATGGATTTGAATGCGGCCATCACCGATGCAACGCAAACCAAGGCTGGCGCAGGGCAGCCATTTACCGCAGGTGTCGCTGCGTTGACCGAGGCCGACCTGAAGCGGCTGGGAGACGACTACCTGAAGCGGGTGTGGAAGCTCTCGCCCCAGAGCGCCTTCATCACCGACAAGATGCCGGCCAACTTCTTCTATCTGGGGCTGATTCACCTGGCCTTGCCGGGTGCCAAGATCATCCACGCCATGCGCGACCCGATGGATTCGTGCTTTTCGTGCTTTTCCCGCCTGTTCAACGACACAATGGAGTTTGCCTACGACCAGGGCACGCTGGGGCGCTACTACGCACGTTACATGACGCTGATGCGCCATTGGCACCAAGTGTTGCCGCCCGGCAGCATTTTGGATTTGCCCTACGAGGACATGGTGGCCGACACCGAAACCCAGGCCCGCCGGGTGTTGGAGTTTGTGGGCCTGCCGTGGGATGCCAACTGCCTGAACTTTCACCAGAACACGCGCTTGGTGAAGACCGCCAGCGTGGCCCAGGTGCGCAAGCCCATTTACAAAAGCTCGGTGGCGCGCTGGAAGCATTTTGCAAAGCACTTGAGGCCGCTATACGAGTTGGTCAAGCCGTATCGCGCAGCCGACGATGCGCAGGCATTGTTTGACCAGTTACCCGTATCAGCTCCCATAGCTGCCACACCATCAAGCCCCCCCATCCATGCGGGAGGTCAGGCTGACGCGTTGCATAGCGACGGCATTGCCCTGTACCGGCAAGACCGTTTTGAGGAGGCGCTGGCGTTGTATGACCAGGCATTGGCCTTGCAACCGCACTTCCCGGCGCTGCTGAACAGCAAGGGTTTCTTGCTTCAAGACTTGGGGCGTATGGAGGAAGCGCTGGCGTGTTTTCAGCGGGCGGTGGAGTTGGCCCCTGATTTCAATATGGCACGTCTCAATCTGGGTATGGCCCAGCTCAAACTGGGTGACTGGACCCAGGGCTGGGATAACTACGAAGCCCGTTGGACGGGCTCCGCCGAGGCAGGCAACGGTAGCCTGAGCCGACCGCTCTCACCTTTGCCGCAATGGAATGGCGAGGCCGATACACAGGGCAAGCGCCTGCTGGTGATTACAGAGCAGGGTTTTGGCGACACCTTTCAGTTTGCCCGCTATCTGCCGTTGGTGGCGCAGCGCTTTGCCAAAGTAGGCTTTGTGTGTTCTGCGCCCACCTTGCGGCTGATGGAGTGGGCCTATGGCGACAGCATCGTCACTTTCACCCGCATGCCCACAGACGAAGAGGCGTGGGAAGCCTGGGATGTGCATTGCCCGCTGATGTCTTT
>CAJBMJ010000214.1 GCA_903954045.1 uncultured beta proteobacterium
CCATTGAAAGTGCAGAAGCCACCGCCATCCGAATAAGAAGCATGGTGGAATCCACTCGAAGGGGACACGGCGACATTCAACCCTGCAACGTTGTTGGACAGCACGTGCGCCGCTGCCGCGATCATGGAGCCGGTGGTGTAGCGCAAGGAAGCTGCGATGTTTTGGCTCCTTGTACCAAAACCGTTCGAGCGCTGGCAGGACAGGACACCATCGACATAGGCTCTACTGTGCGCGGCATAAAGTGCCTCTATTGAAGCAGACTCGAATGACTTGACTTCAATCCGGCCTGAAATCGATGAGTCCGAAGTCCAGTCAGCAATGACAAGTGCAGGTTTTCCTGCCGACGGACTGACTCTTACTGCATCGTCGCATGACAGCTCTGGACGGTAGAAGACTGGAATCATTTGAACGTCCTTTCAATGGCTAATTTTTCAGATGGCACCTGGGCAATGGTCAGTTCCGCGTCAAACCCTGCTGGATGCCTCCCATCGCTGTTTGACCTCCAAATTCCGCTTGCAGCAAACTGTCTCTGCTGGCTGCGAATTCGCAAAATCGCAGAAATGTCTGGGATATCCTCTATGCGATTTAGATCTACCACTCGGTAGCCACAAGGCCGTAGCTCTTTGTGTCGCTCAGTTCGGCGACGAACATCTTGAGGCTCTTGAAACTATCAACGACCCATGGAAGATCCTCCTTGCCACGATACACCTGGGTTATGAAATCCGTGATTTGTGCTTTCGTCACGCACGCAACCCAAGCCCCGAAATCGGTCTGTTCACACTTGACACCAACCGCCTTTACCCAGGCGTGAAAATCGGCGTTGTAGTGCTGTGTCATTGGTGGGAATTCGGGCGACAAGCGCGCAGGTACATTTCCATTCCAATTTCCACCTTCCCACTTGAACGTTGGGTCGTCAAGGTCACCGATATAAACGACGCAAACTGTCATATTGGCGCTCCAATGCGCACTCTGGTGGATGTGTCCAAAGGCGGCTGACTGCCGACGGCATATCCGCGTTGGTCAACTCTGGTGTGAATCACCTTAGATTTATGGACATACTGCTCTTGCTCAGATGTCTGTATCGCATGTGGTCTGACCGACCGGATCTGCGCAATGGCTTTCTCAGGTGACCATCCACGCTCGACCAGGATGCGGCCAGCAACCAAACCGGCTCGACCTAGTCCACCCCGGCAGTGGATCAATATCTTTTCACCGGCGTCAAGGCTATCGTGAAGCTTTGAACCATCATTGATCCAAGCATCTTCAAAGCGGCTGTCTGGAATGCTCACATCGACGATGGGCAGGTGTACCCAGTTCATGCCCAATGCGCGCGCCTCATCGGCCAAAGATTCAATTCCGAGCAGACGAAACTCGTAGTCCTCGATCAATGTGACTACAGTTGTCGCGCCCCAAACACGTATGGCTTGGAGGTCTGCGCCAAGATCCCGGTTCCAGCTACGACTGACATCCTTTTTGCCAGGGCAAAGTGTCAATCCAAGGCTGCCACCGCCTTGTGCCAGCCGCACCTCAGCGATTTGAAGTGGTGAGTTTTCGCTATTCTTAATTGTCATTGGTTTTGTCCCCCGCAGTTTCGTCATCTTCACTGTCGTCCGATTCATCATCGTCGTAGACATCTTGGACCGAGACTTTGAGCACACCGTGATGTGTATCAGGATCAAACCAGAAGCTCAGTTCGTCTTCTGAATAGTCGAAGCGCAGGTCTTCATCGACTACTGTCTCGAACTTTGCGATCTCGTCAGGACTCAGTGGCACGTCATCAATTCTCGAAATCCAGATGTCGCAATAACCGACAACTCGATAGTCGTTCCATGGCGCACCGTAAAGATCAGCAAGATCAACGGGCCGCAGCGACGAAGGAAGATTTATACGTGCATAGGCTTTTCGGTGTATGTCGAAAGTCACCTGGTAGGGCATATCACTTGCATTTCTCGGGTCGTAAGTCTGCCGATCCAAAAACTCATTCACTTCCTGGCCGTCAAGCTCCAAATAGGCAACGCACATTTGAACGAAGACTATGGTCCCGTCCAGCAGCATGTTGGGTTTCTCAGGTAGATCCAGACTTCTCAGGTGCTCCCGGAAGATTCGGTAGTCATCGGCTTTGGCATCAGCACGGAAAGACTTTTCCCAATGCGCTAAGGCAAGTTTGGTGTTTTTGTGTTTCTTCATTATCTCGCTCCCTTTCTGTTGTGGCTATTCAATGCAATGGCCATGGCATTGGTATGTCGTAAGCACCATCACCAACCTGGATACCTTTCAAAGTAGAAGTCAACCTCATCGGTCGAGGTTTCGTTCTCAAGGTCCCACTC
>CAJBMJ010000215.1 GCA_903954045.1 uncultured beta proteobacterium
AACTTTGGTTCCCGTGTGCGAAATAACGACAACGCCATCATGCACTCGATTGTTGCAAAAATGACCGCATTGGAAATGGCTGCGGTGTCCGAATACCTCAGCGCGCGCTAGCCAGGCATTGCTGTGTCAGGGCATGGCCGAAGGTGCTGCACCGGGTCGCTCTTGCGGATCGATCCAACGGCTCGTCAAAGCCGCTGAGAACCACGTGGCGGCTAATGCTATCCAGGGGGTGAGCGCAAAAATGGATCCTCCCGACAAACCGGCCCCCACCGCACAGCCGCCTGCCATTACTGCACCAAATCCCATCAAAATGGCTCCCGCGATATAACGAATCATGCTGCGCCCGTCGTGAAAACCCTCCAGCTTCCAGTCGCCACCCAACAATACGCCGACCATAGCGCCGACAAACACCGCCGGTACAACTGCGGCGTCAAAGCCCCAAGCTTCGGGTTTGAGCGTAAGCACACGCATCAAGGTGTCAGCCGAGGGACCTGCGAACGTCAGTCCTTGTACTTGCACTGCCTCAAAAGACGATTGGCTGATTGCATAAGTGACCCACCAAGCTGCCACCGCGAGCATGCCAACCCCGAAAGCACCTGTCCAACCCCATACTTTCAGGTTGGCCCTGCGTCCCAGGTACAGGGCCAGGCTGAAGCCCATCACGCCGATTGCAGCCGCACCCCAATGACCGACATTGGTGACACTCAGCAGATCACGTCCAGCCCCGCCTTCAACCAGCCAGAACTGCGAAAGTTTTGTTCGCATAGGGCTCAGAACACCATACATAGTGGCTTGTGCAGTAACGGCAAACACCAGTCCAGTGAGAAGCGAGCGCATGTTGCCACCCGCGGTGAGCACCAACAAACGCGTGGGGCAGCCGCGAGCCAGTACCATGCCCACCCCAAAAAAAACTCCGCCAATTGCCGCTCCAGAAATGCTCCCTTGAGCGGCAATGAACCGACTGGCACTTGCATCAAACCAACCCGCGAAAATCAAGGCCTGGATGCCCAACACTGCGACGGAAAAGGCCAGCAACCATATGGCCAGTTTTTCGCCCCACTGGTTGCGTATGGTTTCCACAACAGCCGCTCGAAGACAGAAACGCGACCGCTGGGCCACGACGCCGAAAAGAAAACCAATAACTGCACCGCTGATAAGCAGCAATTGGGGTTCCCCATATTGTTCAATCAGCCCATTCAGCTCCATACTGACTCCAAATCAAAAAGGCACTAAGTTACTATGGCCGCAACTTACATCGGACGGCGCAATGTATTGCAGCATTTGCTGCTGACATTCGGCTTCCAGCCTGCATTGTCCTACGCTCAGGGGCAGATCAACGCGCTACCGCGGAGCAAGTCACTGCGAATCTCTGCGCAAGAAGCCAGCAGGCAAGGCCAGCCTCTGGTTCTGATGGTGACCTTGAAAGGTTGTCCATGGTGTGATTTCGTTCGCAACAATCACCTGTTGCCATTGATCCAAGAACGCGGCATTTTTGTGGTGGAAATCGACCTCGGCAATACTGTTTTGCCTATTCAGGATTTCAGCGATCTGCAAACTACCCACAAAGCCGTAGCCCAGGGACTGAATGTCAGACGTGCTCCTACTTTGCTGTTTCTTAACGGTGCTGGAGCGGAAATTGCGCCCCGGTTAGTTGGGGTTTCCTCCCAGGATTATTACGGCGTATACCTAGAGCAACGGATTGACGCCGCTCGCAAACTCGTCTCTTAACCAGAATACCAACTCCAATGACCTATCTCACTGTGAAAAGTTGTATCGCAAGTCTCGCAGTTTCCATTGGGTGCTCGCTGGCGAATGCCGAGGTGCCGGCGCTTTACGCTGGCGCTGACTTGACCCAGGGGTCGCAACTCATGGGACAGCACAAGTGCAGCGCATGCCACCAGCGCAATGTGGGTGGCGATGGCAACGACATCTACAACCCGAAAGGCCGGATTAACACACTTGGCCTTCTGCGCGGCATGGTCGAGGCTTGCAACACGCAGCTTAACCTTGGGCTCTTCCCCGACGAAGTGAACTCGATTGCCGCAGTGCTCAACCGGGATCACTACAAGCTCAAACAATAGTTTGGCCGTCTAGCTGACACCATGCTGAATCGAAGCCGAGGGATTTCCCCCATGGATTTAACTGAAGCAGTTACTTATATTCGTGGTTGCTGATTTTGTTTTTGCCAATCGCCCCATGAGGAGCATGAATGCCCAATGATTCAATCCCGGGTCGCCTGATCAAGGCGCCGGAAAACTTTCTGAATAGGGAAGGAATTTCGACCGTTATTGCTGAAGGCAAACGTGGCCGTCGTGATTTCATCGCCCGAGCGTTTGCCGCGGCTGCTGCAGGGATGGCAGCGCCGTCGGTGCTAGCGCAGTCCAATCCCGTTCCCACTGAAGGTGGCGATTCGAATATTTTAAATTTGCCTGAGCACAGCAAAGGTCTCGGGCAAGGTGTTGCTGCCAATGACGGTTACGGTAAACCATCCAAATTCGAGAGCAATGTGCAACGCCGCGCCAGTCCGGGATTGACTCAGACCACGCAAGCTTCCGTTTCCTTTGCGCCATTACAGTCGCTCTTTGGAATCGTTACTCCCAGCGGACTGCATTTTGAACGACACCATCAGGGCTGGTGGGATATAGATCCCTCAAAGCACCGCCTAATGGTCAATGGCATGGTCAAGGCGGCCAAGGTGTTCACGTTGGACGAAATCATGCGCTTGCCGGCGGTTTCCCGTTTTCACTTCATAGAGTGCGGCGCGAATACGGCTGTGGAGTGGGGCAATGTTGCAGTTCCCACGGTTCAGTACACCCATGGCATGGTTTCCTGCAGTGAGTTCACCGGCGTTCCACTCATTACCGTGCTCGAGCATGTGGGCGCAGACTTGAAGAATGGTAAGTTCGTGCTTGCCGAGGGGGCTGACGGTTCGTCCATGACGCGCACCATCCCCATGGAGCTGATCAAGTCAGGCGAAGTACTGCTGGCCTATGGGCAGAATGGTGAAATGCTTCGCCCTGAGCAGGGCTACCCCTTGAGGCTGGTGGTACCGGGCATCCAGGGGGTGAGTTGGGTCAAGTATTTGCGTCGTCTTGAAGTGGGTGACAAGCCTTGGGCTGCGAAAGACGAGGCCGTTCATTACATTGATCTGATGCCCGATGGCACGCATCGCCAATACTCCGGCATTCAGGAGTGCAAGAGTGTAGTAACTACGCCATCTGGCGGCCAGGTGCTACTGGACAAAGGTTTTTACAACATCACAGGTCTGGCTTGGTCGGGCCGCGGCAAAGTTACTCGGGTGGATGTCTCAGTGGATGGCGGACGAAATTGGCGCGCTGCACGATTGCAAACGCCTGTGCTTTCCAAATGTCTCACACGGTTCAATATCGATTGGGCGTGGGACGGAAAACCGGCCATTATCCAAAGCAGGGCTATGGACGACACAGGATTTGTTCAGCCAAACTACGGTCAACTGCGCGCGGTACGCGACACGCGGTCCATTTATCACAACAATGCCATCCAGTCTTGGCTCGTGCAAGAAAGCGGCGAGGTGAAAAATGTTCAGCTCTCGTAAGCTTCTGTCGTTCGCGGTCTTGCCCCTGTGTTTGGTCTTCAGCACAGCCGTGTTTGGGCAAGGCAAGTACCAGGGTATTGGTCGGGATGCTACTCCCAGGGAAGTTGCGGCATGGGATATTGACGTTCGCCCTGATTTCAAAGGATTGCCCAAAGGGTCTGGCTCCGTATCGCAAGGGCAGGATATATGGGAGACCAAGTGCGCGCAGTGCCATGGCTTCTTCGGAGAATCCGGTGAAGTATTCAATCCTCTGGTGGGAGGTGTCAGCAAGGAAGACATCGTGACCGGAAAGGTGGCAAAGCTTAAGGACTCGTCCTACCCTGGCAGAACCACTTTCATGAAGGTTGCCACGATTTCCACAATCTGGGATTACATCAACCGTGCTATGCCCTGGACTTCTCCGAAATCCTTGCAGACTGATGAGGTGTATGCTGTAACCGCTTTCTTGCTCAATCTCAACGGAGTGGTTCCTGACAACTACACTCTCAGCGACCAAAACATCGCTGAAGTGCAGAAGAAAATGCCCAACCGCAATGGCATGAATACCAAGCATGCGTTGTGGCCGGGCAAAGAGCATGGCGGGATTGCAAAGCCTGATACCAGCAATACTGCTTGCATGACCAATTGTGTTGCCGAAGCCAAGGTTACGTCGCTGCTACCGGATCATGCCCGAAATGCCCACGGCAATTTGGCTGAGCAAAACCGCATAGTTGGCGCTCAGCACGGCGCTGACACCACGCGCCCGGAAAATACGTCGGGGAAATCTGTTGCGTTGTCAGCTCCCGCTGCGCCCAAAGTTCCGGCGTCCAACGCCGAAGGCAAAGCCGCAATTGCATTGCTCAACAAGTACTCTTGTACTGCCTGCCATGGCATTGACAAGAAGATCGTTGGACCTGCCTATACCGATGTTGCCAAGAAGTACCCTGATAAGGCAGACTACTTGGCCAAGAGAATCAAGGAAGGTGGAAGCGGTGTATGGGGACCTATCCCGATGCCTCCGCAAAACCTTAGCGACTCAGATGCAAATGCCATAGCGCGCTGGCTGGCATCAGGTGCTCCTCGATAAGTTCTTCCGTCATCAACCCGCTCACTCACCCTTAGTTTTCAGAGAAGGAGACCACCATGCAAAACCGTCGAAAAGTGCTAAAAAATAGTGCAACTGTCGCTAGCCTACTGGCGCTTACTGGGCTCATGCCCCAATTGGCCCACGCTGCATTTAACAAAGTTGCGTTTGACGCCAAGAACATTGCGGAGGCAATGAAAGCGCTGGGGTCCGGGGCTCCAGTTGAAAGCAAAGACGTGACCATCGGCGGTCCCGACATCGCTGAGAACGGTGCAGTAGTTCCCTTTACGCTTACCACCACGCTTCCCAATGTGAAGCATCTGGCATTGCTGGTAGAAAAAAATCCATCAGCACTCGTGGCTTTGTTTAACGTGACCGACAGCGTTGAGGCCAACTTTGCAACCCGTGCCAAGATGGGTCAGTCCTCGGATGTTTACGCGGTCGCCATTACCAACGACGGCAAGGCCTTTTACTCCAAGAAGGAAGTCAAGGTCACTTTGGGCGGTTGCGGCGGCTAAGCCAAGCCCCCCAAAAAAAAGACAATGAAATCAACCTCATCAATTTAGTTTCAGGAGAAAACCATGGCAGACCCGATGCGCATCCGCGCGCAAGCAAGCGGCGACAAAGCAACAGTACGCGTACTGATGGCCCATGAAATGGAGTCCGGTCAACGCCGCGATTCGGCAGGCAAACTGGTGCCCGCATGGCACATTACCGAAGTCACAGCAACCCACAATGGCAAAGTGGTGCTGTCGGCCGAATGGGGCTCGGCCGTTTCCAAAAATCCTTACCTTCAATTCAACATAAAAGGCGCCAAAGCGGGTGACAAGGTTGGCGTGAATTGGAAGGACAACAAAGGCGACAGTCGAACCGACGAAGCGACGGTTTCCTGATTCGACACAGACCACGGCGGCCAGTTACCTGCCAGCGGACGACACAGTCCGCAGCCGCCACTCCCGCGGACGGTCCGCGAGATAACCATTGAGGAGACAAATTCATGCGCAAATCTCTCCCATTTGCCGCGTTGGTGCTGATCGGTTCTGCTACGCCTTTGGCGTGGGGGCAAAAAGATGCCTCTGTGCAAAGCATCGAGGCCTATCGTGCGATGCTGCAGGATGGCAATCCAGCAGAGCTTTTCGAAGCCAAAGGCGAAGGCCTATGGTCCCAGAAGCGCGGCCCCAAGAACGTAAGTCTTGAAAAATGCGATCTCGGGAAAGGCCCCGGTGTTGTCAAGGGCGCCATTCTTGAGCTTCCCAGATTCTTTGAAGATACCGGTCGTGTGCAGGACCTGGAGTCCAGACTTTTGACTTGCATGGAAACACTGCAGGGACTGGATGCCAAAGCCATCGCCGAAACGCCTTTCGGCAGGGGTGAGCAAAACAACGTCACTGCGCTGGCAACCTGGATTGCTGCTGAGAGTAAAGGTGGTCGCTTCAATTTGCCACAAACCCACCCACAGGAAAGAATCTCATTTGAGGTCGGTAAGCGTTTGTTCTTCCTGCGCGGTGGCCCTCACGACTTTTCGTGTGCTTCCTGCCATGGCGAAGACAATAAGCGTATCCGCCTGCAAGACCTCCCCAACCTAACAAAGAACCCGGGCGACGGCGTTGGTTTTGCTGCCTGGCCAGCCTACCGCGTATCCAACGGACAAATGTGGGGCATGCAACAGCGCATGAACGACTGCTTCCGCCAGCAGCGATTCCCTTACCCGGGTTTTGCGTCGGATGCCACTATTGCAATCCAGACCTTTCTGGGCGTAAACAGCAAAGGCTCCGCATCTGTAGCGCCTGCTATCAAGCGATAAACCGGGAGTATTGTCATGATCAAATTTTTGAAGCGCTCCTTGCCCTACTTCGGTGCCCTGATCGGCTCGGTTACTTTGGTGGCCTGCTCCGGTTTGCCGGGGGGATCCGACTTGGATGCAATCACGGCTGATGTTGTAAAACGCTCTTTTCGCGATGAGGGCATAGTCAAAACCAGCGTGCTTGACATAGACGAAACGCTGATAGCCTGCAACCAGGCTGATGTGTCGGGTAAACCCATCGACCCAGTCACGGAAAATCGTCTTGCTGAAGCGAACCTGAAAACCATCAAATGGCCGTCAGACGGCAATTTCGTGGGTGACTGGCGCGAAGGTGAGAAGTTGGCACAGAGTGGGCGTGGCCTGACTTACACCGACACAGCCAGCACTCCTAACGGGGGCAACTGCTACAACTGCCATCAAATAACCAAAGAAGAGATTTCCTTCGGAACCATCGGCCCAAGCCTCTACAACTACGGGAAGATCCGTGGCGTGAAAGATCCGAACAGCGCTGAATCACGCGGCATCGTGCAATACACCTGGGGAAAGATCTGGAATGGCAAGGCCTACAACGTCTGCTCCAACATGCCGCGTGCTGGTCACAAGGGCATCCTGGGTGAAGCACAGGTACGAAACATCATGGCACTTTTGCTCGATCCAAAATCACCCGTAAATCAATAAGCAAGTTTGAAGGCAAGGCGAAATGAGTCTCTCGAAACGCGAATTCCTGCAGGTACTGGGGGCTGCCGCGACCTCTGGTTTGGCTCTTGGCCCGCATGCACATGCCGACGCGGCTACGGCCGCTCAGGCGCTGTATGACATTCCCCGGTTCGGGCAGGTGTCCTTTCTGCACATGACGGACTGCCATGCACAGTTACTGCCAATTTATTTCCGCGAACCCAGCGTGAATCTTGGCATTGGTTCCATGCGAGATAAGTTGCCCCATTTGGTGGGGGAGCACTTACTCAAAGTGGCGGGCGTTCGACCGGGCACACCTCAGGCCTATGCCATGACAAGTTTGAACTTCGAAACTGCCGCGAAGCGCTTTGGCAAGGTCGGAGGATTCGCGCATCTGTCCACTCTGGTGCAGCGGCTCAAGGGTAGCCGTCCCGGCGCCTTGCTGCTAGACGGCGGCGACACTTGGCAAGGTAGTGCCACCAGTTTGTGGACCAACGCCCAAGATATGGTGGATGCCTGCAAACTGCTGGGCGTTGACATCATGACCGGGCACTGGGAGTTCACTTATGGCATGCAACGGGTCAAGGAAATTGTAGAGAAAGACTTCGCAGGCAAGGTAGATTTTGTTGCGCAGAACGTCAAAACAAATGATTTTGGTGACCCTGTTTTCAAACCCTATGTCATTCGCGAGATGAACGGTGTGCCCTGCGCGATCATTGGCCAAGCATTTCCTTACACACCGATCGCAAACCCCCGCTACATGGTGGCCGATTGGGAATTCGGCATTCAAGACCAGAACATGCAAGTCATGGTCGATGAAGCCCGTGCCAAAGGTGCTCAAGTGGTGGTCGTTCTATCGCACAACGGCATGGATGTCGACCTAAAAATGGCCAGTCGCGTTCGTGGCATTGACGCCATTCTGGGTGGCCACACACATGACGGCATGCCCGTACCTATGGTGGTCTCTAATGCGGCCGGCAAAACGCTCGTCACCAACGCCGGATCCAATGGAAAGTTTTTAGGGGTGCTGGACTTCGACGTCAAGGACAAAAAGGTATCTGACTTCCGTTACCGTTTGCTGCCGGTGTTTTCCAACATGCTGCCGCCCGACAAGGCAATGGATGCGCTTATCACCAAGGTTCGTGCCCCCTATGCCGCCAAATTGTCAGAAACACTGGCCGTGACAGAGGGTACCCTATATCGCCGGGGCAACTTCAATGGCTCTGGCGATCAATTGCTCCTTGACGCACTCATGGAGGTTCAAGGTGCCGAGATGGCTTTTTCACCGGGCTTCCGATGGGGAACAAGTTTGCTTCCAGGACAAGCCATCACACGCGAATGGCTGATGGACATGACCGCAACTACCTACTCCTACGCCACCGTCACCGAAATGACCGGCGAGACCATCAAGACAGTTCTGGAAGACGTGTGCGACAACCTCTTCAATCCGGACCCCTACTACCAGCAGGGAGGTGACATGGTGCGTGTGGGAGGACTCAAATATGTTTGTAGCCCCAATGCCGCCATGGGACAACGCATTACCGATATGCGCCTCAATGGAAAGCCGCTTGAATCAAGCAAAAAGTACAAAGTGGCTGGTTGGGCACCAGTATCAGAAGACGCCAAGTCCGCTGGTTTGAAACCGGTGTGGGACATAGCCGAGCAGTGGCTCAAGTCCCAGGGCGGCAGAGTCAAAGCCCGTACGCCCAATGTTCCCAAACTAGAGGGGGCATTGCCAAATCCGGGATATATCTCCTAGCAAACAGGCGTCTGAACTGGTTGGATCCTGTTTGCACCCGATATCGTGCGTGCGACTTTGGCGGGGCTTCGTTGAAGCACTGTGTCTATTCATGCCAACGCCAAATTCAACTTGCTGCAATGGAACAGATTCCTTGCCCGGTAGTTTGTGAAGTTACGAAACCCACGTGCCTTGGCCTTGATGAGTTGAATGGCGATTCAAACCTATGCCCTAGCGGTTTTTGGGATGCTCCAGCCACTCTCTCATATCAGTAGCATTTGAGAAAATGCACAGCTGATGGTCCTTGGGGCTGGTTGAAGCCCAGTACCGCAGAAGTTTGATGACGATGGGATCCGTTGCTAGTGCAGCCTCATGTTTACGTGCATTGGCAAACGAATAGGCGTTGTTCATGGAGACCAGATTGTCTATGTCACCAGACACCACATTGTGTTGGGCCACTTCCAGGCAGTCGGTGATTCGGTACTTCAATTTGCCAAATCGCGCATCGTTCACCACAGTACTGACCATGCTATTGACGTCCTCGATAGAAACCGAGCCGAAAAATTTGCAGTAGACCCCTTGGGGTTCCCAATCGATTGAATATGACATTGCCGAAACTATGTGGAGGTTCTGACAGTACGACAGCTGGGAAATTACTTTTTGACTTTGATCAACAGATTTGGCAATCCGAATCACCGATTCCTACATACCCACACCCTCAATCGTTGTGCTTCCTGAAGATCACCTCGCCAGTCGGTGTATGAACCACTCTGACCTCTCCCCCACTAGGCTCCGTTCTGGTCTTGGCTGCAAGCGCCACCGCGAGTGATCTGTCGTGCACCACGATTTCATTGGTCCCAGACACGGGCCAGTGCGGGATGGTCATTGCAAGGTTGCTTTCAATCCGAAACTCTTTTTTGTTCTTAACTGGTCTCATCTTCTTTTTCCCTTTTGTTCTTATCTGTAGATTACCTGCAATGTGTGAATTGCGGATGACCGTAAGCAATTTCAAGGCCATCCGGTTGTCACTCTCATTTATGCGCTGTATCGCCTACCCATTTGCTCTTGACCATCCGCCATACCTTGATTGCCAGCAGAACCATGGGTGCCAGGTGATACAGCAGGTCAAAGATGCCCAAGGGTCGGGTGAGTTGGCCTTGTAGCAGCATGCGTGTCTTTTCCACCAAATGGGGTTCAGGGTTGATGGGTGCTACTGCCATCCATGTGACAGCAAATAGGATTCCAACCCGGCCCTTGTGTCGGGTTTCTTTTTTCAGTTAGCAAAGTCGCCAATGCATGACCATGTTCATCCGTTACCGGTAGTAACAATTGATTCGCACAACATCGGTCCGTTCAAGCCGAAGGCCAATAGGATAGGCATCGAATAATCTGAAGCTTCCGGGGCAGAGTGTTAAGACTGCCTTAAGTTGATGCTTTCACAATTGACTTCAGGTTCAGAAACGGTGCTCTGCAAAGGGCAAATATTCCAAGTTCAACAGATATCAGGAGATCAAGCATGTCCAACTTTAAGAAAATGCCTTTATTTGCCGCACTCTTAGCTGCGTTTTGCCTTCCAGCATTGGCTTCACGCGATGACAGGCAAGAAACTGAAACTGAAACTGAAGTTGAGAATGAAGTTGAGAACGACTCTGACAGCTGCTCTCGATCTGGTTCCGTCAAGATGCGGCGTAAATCCTGCGACACCACTGGAACTGGGACAACACCGGGAACAGGTACTACACCAGGTACAGGTACGACTCACCATACAGAACATGAAGACCTGGATAACGACCTTACGGAAAACCATGGCATGCGTGTCGAACGAAGCGCAGATGGTCACATGGAAGTACATGATTCGCAGGGAAATCGCTATAGCTATCGCCTGAACTCAGGCGCTACATCTGGCGGTGCCTGCCCTGTCGGTCAAACAGTGTGTTATTCCGACGCAGGCGATGGTCACGGCTCAATGGTCGTTGGTTACTCTAGCGGAAAGACTGAAACGGCGCATGCCGAAGCCCATAACGGCAATGAATTGACTGAACATGCTAACAAGTTGGGCTACAGCGTTGTATCCACGAGCAATGGTGTTGTCACTGTCCGCAATGGCAGCAACGGCAACACGGTCAAGGTTCGGTACGGGACTAAGCTCACACAAGGGACTCCGGGACAATCTGCAGGTATTCGTGTGGAGTCAGATGGACGTATCGTGGTTCGCTACAACGACGGACTTGAGCAAGAAATTGTGCCTACGCCCTGATATCCGAATATTGCTGCTCGTCTGCAAATAGGATTCAAACCCGGCCCTTGTGTCGGGTTTCTTTTTTTTCAGCTCGGTTTCAGCATTTTGGCGAACACACAGCCTGAGATTTGCCAATCAGCTTTCGCGTAACCATTTCAGATCGGGGCCGGTGCTTCCCGCACAGAAAGCAAGACATCGTTGAGTTGCCAGAATATGGCCCGCTGACAAATGGTGAACCACCAACTTTAGATTTGTATCGAAGTCCTTCGTCCAGAATGACGGTCTTGCTTGGTGGTTTGCTCATGGGGCGATTTTACTTTGCGGCGTTTCTCGGGGTAGCCAGAAGACACCCGCATGTCGCCTCGGGAAATGCTGCCACATCCGCCACGGCGCAATGCTCGAAAGAATCACCCAACTGTTGCGGCGTTGCGGATGTGGCGGCAGCTCTGGGGATGGATTAAAGCTTGTTGATTTCGCGATTGGCCTATCCTTTGGTTTCACAGCGCGAGCCGACTTGCACAGTGATTGAGCAGCTCGCTCCATTTGCATAAGTTCTTCCCTCCACACAGGTAGTTAGCATTGGGTCGGTATCAATGGTCGATGATCTGGGGCTACCGTCGTCGCTAACTGACGAGAAACTGATCTGACCTCCTGTTTGATTCCGGAAGGTATAGGTTCGTCCCAAGCAACCATCTACTGTAAGAACCTTAGGGTTCGTGACGAGAGTATGTTCTTCGATTGCGAAGCTGTCTTTTGCGACATAACCAGCACTTGCCACAACCCCCACACTTACGAATAGAAGTAAATGTCTTTGTATGCCTTTACTTTTGAAAATGGCGTAGGCCGCTGTCACCAGAGCCAAAGCAACTGCTGCCACCGCTAAGGGACTAATTGGTACTGACTGTGGGCCCCAATTCAGGGTGAGTTGGTCTGCATTGACCAAACCTGCACCCGACGCAAAAATGAGTCCAAGTAGCGACGGAAAGAGGCGCATTTTCATCCCTATGAAGTATCTTATTGGGGCATGGTAACGCACCATGAGATGAGCTCCGAATTCGTGCCATGCAGGTATGCCTTTTTGCCGCAACAACCGCCACGGCGCTACGGAGATCGCATTCGGACTAACTGTTGCGGGGTTGCGGGGTTGCGGATCCAGGTTGGGCTTTTACACAACCCCCGCGCTGGTTATGCAGCTGATCCAAATTTAATTGCATCGGCCACTTGACGCCGGCAAAATAGCCAAGCATTCGCTTAAGTCTTCAGATTCACTTTCGGGGAGAATAAAAATGGGTTGGTTTTCCAAGAGCACAGACGGTTTCTTTCTGAGCACCACCTCGCCGCCAGACATTGCGCGTAGCCAGTACTTGGGCGTAGTTAACGGCGAAGCTGTTATCGGAGCCAATATCTTCCGCGACATGTTCGCCTCTGTCCGCGACGTGGTGGGTGGACGAGCTGGGGGCTATGAAAGAGCCCTTGCAGGTGCGCGTGACGCAGCCATCGAAGGCCTGGTAGAAGCGGCAAAAGAATTGGGGGCCAACGGCGTTATTGGCATTGACTTCGACTACGAAGTTTTGGGTGAAACCAACGGAATGATGATGGTGGCAGTGAGCGGGACTGCAATAAAGCTCAATTGAGATTCAATCGACCAGCACACGGCGCGGCGACCAAAAAGTCAGCTTCCAGCCCATCAGAGTCACTCGACGCCAAGTTCTCGATGACTGGAAACGCGACAAACCCGAGATGCCGGGTTGGGTTGATAGCGGGTCTAATTTCTTTAAATTGGTGATCAATTGGGTGGTGGTACCGAAACGGGCCATCCCCCGGAAAAATCAATGATCGCTCCTGTCATGAAGGTTCCCTGCATCGTCGCCAAATAGTGAATGAGTTCACCGATCTCTTCAGGCTCCGCCAGCCGTCCAGCGGGCACAGTCTGTTCTATGTAAGCCCGACCAGCCGGATCATCCACGAAACGTGCTTTGGGATAGTACGTTTCACTGTAAAGGTAGTTGGGTGTTGCCGCCGACCGAAAACTGACCCACTTGAGGGCATAGTGCCGATCCAAAACTGACCCAGGTGTTTTACTGGCTCTGCCCGTTTTTTGGGCAGGAGCAAAAAAGGTGATCACCATGGAAATGTTGGGAAGAATTCG
>CAJBMJ010000216.1 GCA_903954045.1 uncultured beta proteobacterium
AATTTGTCTATGTCGAATTAGTTTGCTAGAAGCGATGGATTCTCTGGATTAAATTCGTTTTAGTCAAATGCATTTGCATAGGTACAAACCCGAATAGGTACATTTTTTGAGCGACCTGCGGTGACAATCCGCCCATGAAAGCGTCAAAAGCCAGCACTGCAGAGCCTGAGATTCCCTCCGATGAAGGTGGGCGAACCTCCCGGGGCATACAGAGTGTGGAAGTGGGCGGCCAGTTGCTCAAGGTACTTGCGCAAACCGGCCGGTCCATGGCCCTGAAGGATCTGGCTCGTGAGGCGGGTATGACCGCTGCCAAGGCCCACCCCTATGTGGTGAGCTTTGGAAAAATCGGTTTGATCGAACGCGACCCGCTCAGCGGCCATTACGGCTTGGGCCCTTTGGCGGTGCAAATGGGCCTGATCAGTCTGCAGCAGGTAGACCCGGTGCGCCTGGCTATTGCTGAACTGCCGCCCTTGGCATTGGCGGCGGGGTGCACGGTGTCGGCAGCAGTGTGGAGCGCTACGGGCCCGGTGATTGTTCGGGTGGAAGAGGGCCCGGGGCCGGTGAATGTCAGCATGCGCCACGGCATGCCTGCGTCATTGCGTCACACTGGCACGGGCAAGGTGTTTGCTGCGTTTGCGGACCCACAAGCGGTGGCCCAGGTGCTGGCAAGCGAAGCTGCTTCAAACGCAGAAGCTGAAAAGGCTTTTCTGGCCGAACTGGAGACCATACGTCAACGCAGGTTGTGCGTGGTCAGCAACGAATACCTGGCCGGTATCAGCGCCATGGCGGTTCCTGTGTTTGATGGTTTTGGCAAGCTGGTATTGGCCATTGCTGCCATGGGCCCGAGTGCGCTGATGGACTTATCGGACGACGGCAACTTGGCCCGCAGCCTGCGCGACACTGGAAGCCGGTTGTCCGCGCGCTTGGGGTTTGTGGGCGCGTCAGCCTGAGTTCAGTGCGGGTCCTCTTCGCGTTTGATCTCCAGCGCCAGCTCATACAGCGCATTGCGCGACTGGCCGGTAATCTCGGCGGCGAGTTTGACAGCAGTTTTTAGCGGCAACTCGGGCAGAAGCAGGCGCAGCACACTGTCTTGCAGTCCTTCTGTGGTCTGCGGGGGCAGCGGGTGCAGCACCAGCGCAAATTCCCCACGCAGGCGGTTGCTGTCGGCGGCAAACCAGGCGCTCAGTTCCTTGGCAGGCAGGGTGGCAATCTCTTCAAACTGCTTGGTCAGTTCGCGTCCTACGGTCACCAGACGTTCGCCAAGTACACCCAGGGCCAATGCCAGCGCCTCAATGCGATGCGGTGCTTCAAGCAGCACCACGGCGCGGGCCTCGCTTTGCAGCACCGCCACAGCCTGTGCGCGCTCCGTGGCTTTGCTGGGCAGAAAACCCTCAAAGGCAAAACCGCCTCTAGCGCCCGTACCATCTGCACAGCCTGCTACAGAAAGCAGAGCAATCACGCTGCTGGCGCCGGGCAGTGGAATGGAGCGCAGGCCCTGTGACTGCACCGCTGCCACCAGGCGTGCGCCGGGGTCGCTGATGCCGGGAGTGCCCGCGTCGCTGACGTACGCCACCCGCTGGCCCTGTCGCAGCAATCCAATCAGGGCCTGGGCCCCCTGGGCCTCGTTGTGCTGGTGCAGGGCCATGAGCTGACCGCCGGTTTTCTCAATGCCATAGGCGCGCAGCATCTGCTGGGTGTGGCGGGTGTCTTCGCAGGCTACCGTGTCCGCCAGCACCAGCACCTGCAGGGCACGCAAGCTGATGTCGGCCAGGTTGCCAATGGGGGTGGCTACCACATACAGTGCGCCCTGCGGATAATGCTGGGAAGCACAAGCCTCCTTGGCCGCTAACAGCGCCGAAACATACGACACGCTCACAAATGGGTTCCTTTCCAGAACACGCTGCACCCCGGCGCACCACCAAACGCATTGGTGACGCGGCGGAGGACGAAGCCCTGCGCTACCTGCAGGAACACGGCCTGCAATTGGTGCACCGCAATTATCGGACCCCCGGACGCGGTGGAGGCGAAATCGACCTGATCATGCGCGCACCCGACGGCACCTGCGTGTTTGTGGAAGTGCGTGCCCGTGCCAGCAGCCAGCATGGTGGTGCGGCAGCTAGTGTGGGCGTCACCAAGCAGCGGCGCATCATCTTTGCGGCGCGCCATTACCTGATGCAACTGCGCACCTTGCCGCCTTGCCGCTTTGACGTGTTGTTGGTAGAGCCCACAGGGCTGGAATGGTTGCAGGGTGCATTTGACGCATCCTGACGCATCTTCACAGGCCCACGCTATCATCCACGCCATGCTGGAACAACGAATTCATCAACATTTCATCGAGAGTGCCGACCTCAAATACCAGGCTGCAGAGGTGCTGAGCAAGCCCATTGCGGCCGCCGTGCAAGCGATGCTGGCCTGCGTTACTGGTGGCGGCAAGGTGCTGGCCTGTGGCAACGGCGGCTCTGCGGCCGATGCGCAGCACTTTTCGGCCGAGTTTGTCGGGCGGTTTGAACGCGAGCGGCCCGAGCTGGGGGCCATAGCGCTTACCACCGACAGCTCCATCATTACGGCGATAGCCAACGACTACGACTTCAACGTTATCTTCTCCCGCCAGGTGCGCGCCCTGGGCCAGCCCGGCGATGTATTGCTGGCCATATCGACCAGCGGCAATTCGGCCAATGTACTGGCAGCCATTGAAGCGGCGCACGAGCGTGAGATGGTGGTGGTGGGCCTGAGCGGGCGCGATGGCGGCAAGATGACGCACGCCCTGCGCGACACCGATGTGCATATCTGCGTGCCCCATCAGCGCACGGCCCGTATTCAGGAAGTACATATTTTGGCGCTGCATTGCATTTGTGATGCGGTCGATACCCAGCTTTTGGGTGAACAGGAAAACAATACATGAACCAAACTTTTCAACGCACCAGCCTGGCGCTGGTACTTGCCGCCAGCGCGCTGGGCTCACTAACTGCTTGTGTTCCCATGGTGCTGGGCGGTGCCATGGTGGGCGGCAGCATGATGGCAACCGACCGCCGCACCTCCGGCACCCAGGTGGAAGACGAAGGCATTGAGCTCAAGGCCGCAGCCCGAATCCGCGAAAACCTCGGTGAGCGGGTGCACGTCAACGTCACCAGCTACAACCGCCAGGTGCTCATTACCGGCGAAGTACCCAATGCACAAGACAAGCAGCTGGTCGAAAAAGTCGTTTCCAGTGTGGAAAACGTGCGCAACATCGTTAACGAACTGGGCATTTTGGGCAATTCCACCCTGAGCCAGCGTTCCAACGACGCACTGGTCACCGGCAAAGCCAAGGCGGCCCTGGTAGACGCGCAAGACCTCTTTGCCAACGCCTTCAAGGTCACCACCGAGCGCGGTGTGGTGTATTTGATGGGGCGCGTGACCCAGCGCGAGGCCAACCGGGCCACCGATGTGGTCACCAAAACCCCGGGCGTATTGCGTCTGGTGCGGGTGCTGGAGATCGTGAGCGAAGAAGAGCTGGCCCGAATAGTGCCGCCCAGACAGCCTGCAGAAAAGAACAAGCCGTCCAACTGAGGCCCGGTTCGAGCCCTGCGGCCATGAATATCGATATCTTTCCCTGGGACGACAACTTTTCGGTAGGTCTGGCCGAAATTGACGAGCAGCACCAGAAGCTTGTTGGTTTGCTCAATCAGTTGGCCAGCCATGTGGCTTTTCGGTCTGATTCCAGCCAGTTGGGCAAGATTCTGGATGAGCTGACCGACTACACCCGCTACCACTTTGAAACCGAAGAGCGGATCTGGGAAAAGCATCTGGCCGGAGATGAACTTTTTTTGGGACACCAAAAAACGCATGCCTCCTTCGTTGATACCGTGGTGCGTCTGCGTGCCGAACAGTTGCACCGACCGCTGGAGCAGATTGCAGAAGAGGCGCTGGGGTTTTTGACCCGGTGGCTGGCCTCCCACATTCTGGAAACCGACCGATATATGGGCTATCTGGTGCAGGAGATCATGGGCGGATCGGGCCTGGCCACTGCGCGTGACAGGGCCGACAAGCGGATGAGCGGCGCAACCCGCGTCCTCATCGACCTGATCCTCTCCATCTATGACAGCTTGTCGTCCAACACCTTGCGATTGATGCGGGAAATCGCCGAGCGCAAGCGCCAGGAAATCGAATTGATTCAGGCCAAGCTGCAGGCCGAGACGGCCAACGTTACCAAGGCCGAGTTTTTACGCAACATGAGCCACGAGTTCCGCACGCCGCTCAACGGCATCTTGGGAATGGCGCAGGTGCTGCTCGAGGACGGTGTCTCCGAAGTTGACCGCAAAGCCTATGCCAACATCATCCTGGAAGCCGGAACCGACCTGATGGCGCTGTACGAGGAGCTCATCAGTCTGTCCAAGTCTGAGGAGGGTACCCTGACGCTGGAAAGTATTGCATTCGAGCCCCGCGCCCTCATGCACGAAACCCAGGAAAAGTTTAAGTTGGCAACCACCAGCAAGCGCTTGCTGATTGAAACCAGCGTCGAGGATTGGGTTGCCACCCGTTATGCGGCGGATGCGCACCGCATTCGGCAGATGCTGGGCAACCTGATGAGCAACGCCATCAAGTTCACCAATGCGGGCCGCATACGAATTTCTGTGAAGGAAGTAGAGCGCCACGGCTTGGAGGCCACACTGGAGTTTTCGGTCAGCGACACGGGTATCGGTATGGAGCCGCATCAAATTCCCTTGCTGTTTCAGCCCTTTTCCCAACTCGACGCCTCCATCAGCCGCCGCTACGGTGGCTCCGGGCTGGGCCTGGCCGTGGTTCGCAGCCTGGCCGAGCACATGGGTGGTAGCGTGGGCGTGGAAAGCAGGCCCCAGCAGGGTTCGCGGTTCTGGTTTCAGGTGCGGGCTACTGTGGCGGCTTGAGCCAAGCGTTCATTGTGCAGACCGACAATGACCCAATAAAGAAGCCCCGGCGAACCGGGGCCTCTTGATCGAAGTAGCGCTAATTACTTGATTACAGGCAGAGCGACATAGCCATTGGCAGACTGTTTCATGAGTCCACCCCAGTTGGCTGCGACCTTCTCCTTCAGTCCGCCAGCTGCCGATTGTGTGCTGTTCCAAGACCAGTCGCCCACGTGCTGCATCGCAGACATGACGTAAGAAAAACCATTCAGGTTGTCCACCGGCTGAAGGCCTGTGCATTCGGCACCAGCGGGCACAGACAGCACGCGCGTGAGAGCCTTGGTGTCGACGTTGTAGGCCCACACATAGTTGTTCAGGTGGCCGGTGCCGTCTTCGCCAATAAACAAGGTGCGCAATGCCTCGGAGTATTTGACGTTGTCCGGTTGGGCGATTTTGTCTTTGACTGCGGCGTTGCCGTCAGAGTCGGTCGGCGACAGCACCTGTCCAAGAAGACCTTCCGGAACGGCCGCACTGGTGGGGACCCAATCGCTGTTTATCGCTGCACCGCTGCTGTCGGTCTGGCCCGACTTCAAGGGGCTTGCATACACAGCACCAGGGCGAAGCGCCGAATGCTGAATGTCACCTGCGCTGTCACCAAAGGGTGAGTCAAGCCGTGACATGGCGTAGTACGCAGTTTTGTCCTTGACGTTGACGGTTACGCCTTCGAGTTTGGTGGTTTCCATGGTGGCGCCCATCACATGGGAATAGCGATGGGTCTCCAGGAACGCTGCTTCTTTTTCCCGTCCGGGCAGCACTTTGACGTATTGGGTCCCGCCGCCGTCCAGGGTCAGTGCGGTGTATCCGTCGGTGGCGGTGAATTTGACGTCTATGATCTGGTTCACCGACAAGGTATCAGCGGCAGTCTTGATTTCCGCGCTGCTCGCACTACCCAACTTGATCCACTTGAAAGTGAAGCTGCCGCCATTGGTCGCCGGTTTGACGGCGTCTGTTTGCGTCAGCTTGGCTGCATACAGCGTACCTGCGGAAAGGTCGCCTGCGGTGTTGGCGATGAACATGTAGAACGCGCCACCCACGTAGTCGTCGCCCATCAGAACAGTTTTCTGGTCTGGCATGACCTGAACCAGCTCGCGCGAAATACGTCCCAAGCAGTAATGCTTCTTGATGCTTCCAGTGCCGTCCGAATTGACAGTGACTTCAGGCACATGGCCATAGTGGTAAGGGTTTGCCGCAGCGGTATTGCCAAAAGTGTTGGTGCTGAAGGACTGGAAGAAGTCCAGGCTGCCGTTCAGATTGGAGAGTTGCGAGGCAGACCAGCCCGACAGGGAGGCGATGGAGGTCGTTCCGGAATCGCGCATCATTTTCACAAACCAGGCATCCGGTTCGTATTCTTCGCTGGAAAGATGCGTGTTCCAGGGGGAAACGCTGCTGCCACAAGTAATCCACAGGCCGTTCACAGAGGCTGTGGGTACGTTGTAGTAATACTTCAGCTTGAGCTCACCTGTCGTTTTGTTCTGATCGAGCGTCGAGATAGAAATGGGTGAGGGCAATCTGCCGTACATACTGGTTCCGGCATTGTTCACAGACTTGTATTCGAACTGGGTGACCAGAAACACCACATTGCCAGCGACACCGGAAACGGTGGGGTTCGCAAGTTTCAGCAAAGACTGACCGTCCACGCAATCCGAGTAATACTGCTCGGGCGTCGTACCCGTTGAGTCGTTGATGGGCGTCACGCCATCAGGTTTGTAATAACCACCGATCAGCACATCAGCACCTGCCGGGGACTTGGCCCTGGTGCCGGTCCTGTAAATTTCTTTGTAGGCCAGGTTGGGCGTCTGCACCGATTTGTCAGAGTAGGTCACCGTGATCTTGGCATCGGTGAAAACCTTGGCCTTGTCGGCGTCAGTAGCCGGACTGCTAGATGCAATGAAAGTGATTTTGGTCGGATAGGCCGGATCCGAGCCGCTAGAGGCACCGCCGCCACAGGCAGTCAAACTCAGGAGGGTTGAACCTGACAACGCCAACGGCACGCCGCCCATATAGCCAAGAAATCCACGTCGCTGCAAACCAGACACCCGCATATCGATGATTTTTCCCATTGCCAAACTCTCCAAGGTTGAAAGAAGAGTCGAATCATGGGGGTCGCCTATGTCAGATTTGCGACACGCTGCATTCGCACTGATGGGCTGATCATCTTTTGGCGCTCCCATGGTTCAGAAAGCACTTGTGTCAGAAAACACTTGTTGACGTGGATCCTGTCAATACATATCATGATATATATCTAGCGGAATGAAAGGTTCAAAATGCAGCAAACTGCCAAAGTATTTGCCACCGGCCGGAGCCAGGCGGTGCGCTTGCCCTTGGAGTTTCGTTTCGACGTGGCAGAGGTTTTCATACGCCACGATCCGGTCACTGGCGATGTGGTGTTGTCGCGCAAGCCGACTGACTGGCAAGGTTTACTGGATGTGGTGGCTCAAAACAAGGACGAAGACCTTTTGATCGAGCGCAGCCCGACCACTGCGCGTCGTGACCCCTTCGAGGGCCTCGGGGAATGAGTCGGAGATATATGCTGGACACCAACGTGATCAGCCACATCATGCAGGGACGCGATGCCGCATTGCTGGCACAACTCACCAAGCTTGCCGTGGGGCAGGCCGTGATGTCCAGCGTGACCCTTGCGGAGCTGGAATACGGCTTGCACCGCAAAGGGCAACCCGTTCGCTTGCGAAATGCCCTCACGCAAGTGCTGATGCGCATTGATGTGTTGCCATGGGATGAGGCCGTAGCGACCTGTTATGGTGAGTTGTGCGCTACGCTAGAGGCAAGGGGTATCAATCTGAGCAACTTTGACATGATGATCGCCGCCCATGCCCTGGCATTGGACCTGACCCTGGTCAGCCGTGACAGAGCGTTTTCGCAAGTACCTGCAGAGCGATTGACACTGGAGATTTGGTAAATCATCGAGCTGCCGCACAGCCCGCAGCACTCACTTCAGTCGCTTGATCAAACTGCTGGTGTCCCAGCGCTTGCCACCCATCTGTTGCACGTCGGCGTAAAACTGGTCGACCAGGGCGGTTACGGGCAGGCGCGCGCCGTTGCGCTTGGCTTCGTCGAGCACCAGGCCCAGGTCCTTGCGCATCCAGTCCACGGCAAAGCCGAAGTCGAACTTGTCGGCCACCATGGTCTTGCCGCGGTTGTCTAGCTGCCAGCTTTGCGCAGCGCCCTTGCCAATCACGTCGAGCACCTGGTTCATGTCGAGCCCGGCGCGCTGACCGAAGGCAATGGCCTCAGACAGACCTTGCACCAGTCCGGCAATACACACCTGGTTGACCATTTTGGCCAGCTGCCCAGCACCGTTCTCGCCCAGCAAGGTAAATGCGCGCGAAAACGCCATGGCCACGGGCTTCGCAGCTTCAAAAGCGGCGCTGGTTCCACCGCACATCACGGTGAGCATGCCGTTCTGGGCTCCCGCCTGTCCACCCGACACCGGTGCATCCACAAAATGCAGGCCCATGTGCTGGGCCGCTGCACCGAGTTCGCGTGCGATGTTGGCTGAAGCCGTGGTGTGGTCCACAAATATGGCGCCCGCCTTCATGCCTGCGAACGCGCCGTCCGGACCCAGTGTGACGCTGCGCAGGTCGTCGTCATTGCCCACGCAGCAAAACACGATGTCGGCGTTGTGGGCTGCCAGACGTGGGGTGGCTGCATGGTTGTGTGAGCCTTTTGGGCTGCTAGCGCCCGCAAATTCTGCGCACCATGCTACTGATTTGGTAGCGGTTCGGTTATAGACCGTGACCTGATGTCCGGCGCTGGCCAGATGTCCTGCCATGGAGTAGCCCATCACGCCCAGGCCCAGAAAGGCGACGCTGGTGGGGGTGGAAGACTCGTAGGTTTTTGCGTTGATTTGGGACATGGAGGTGAATACAAAAGGGTTACAGGAGCGCAAATCCTTCGGTACCTGCGCTCAAATCGCTGGAGCGGGCCCGTTGGCTGTTGAGTTTGATTTGCAGGCGCAGGTCGTTCAGGGAGTCGGCGTTGCGCAGCGCATCTTCATAGGTGATGGCGTTAGTCTCGTACAGGTCAAACAAGGCCTGGTCGAAGGTTTGCATGCCGAGGTTGCGGCTCTTTTTCATGATCTCTTTCACCTCTGACACCTCGCCTTTGAAGATCAGGTCCGAAATCAGGGGTGAGTTGATCATGATTTCCACCGCCGCGACGCGCCCTTTTCCGTCCTGTTTGGGAATCAGCCGCTGCGAGATCATGGACTTCAAGTTGAGCGACAGGTCCATCAGCAGTTGGTTGCGCCGCTCTTCAGGGAAGAAGTTGATGATCCGGTCCAGCGCCTGGTTGGCGCTGTTGGCATGCAGGGTGGCAAGGCACAGGTGGCCGGTCTCGGAAAACGCCACTGCGTGCTCCATCGTCTCGCGGTCGCGGATCTCGCCCATCAGAATAACGTCGGGTGCCTGGCGCAGGGTGTTCTTCAGGGCGGCCTCCCAGCTGTCGGTGTCGAGTCCCACTTCGCGCTGGGTGATGACACAGTTCTTGTGCGCATGTACAAATTCCACCGGGTCTTCCACGGTGATGATGTGGCCCCAGGAGTTCTCGTTGCGGTGGTCCACCATGGCCGCTAGGGTGGTCGATTTGCCCGAGCCCGTTGCGCCCACCAGAATGCACAGGCCGCGCTTAACCAGCACAATTTCCTTGAGCACCTGCGGCATGCCCAGTCCATCGAGGGTGGGGATGATGGCCGGAATCACCCGCATCACCATGCCCACTTTGCCTTGCTGCACGAACACGTTCACACGAAAACGCCCGACGCCCGGCGGAGAAATCGCAAAGTTGCCTTCTTTGGTGCGCTCAAAGTCGGCGATCTGTTTGTCGTTCATGATGGAGCGCGCCAAGGCCAGCGTGTGCGCTCCATTGAGCGGCTGCGGCGACACCTTGGTCACCTTGCCATCGACCTTGATCGCAGGGGGAAAGTCGGAGGTAATAAACAGATCACTCCCCCCGCGTCCAACCAACAACCTCAGTAGGTCATTGATGAATTTCGTCGCTTGATCGCGCTCCATAAGAGCTCCTTCAGAAAAATGTCGAGGCTGAGACCTTGAGCCGCGCCGGGCCGCCCCAAGCGGCGAGGTCCCCCTCGGGGGGCAGAGAGTTACACGCAGTGAACGAACGTGGGGGCAACATGTCTAGCCGGGGAAGTTTTCGGGAATTTTTGCTTTGGACCGTGCTTCCGACGGGCTGATGATGTTGCGCCGCACCAGATCGGTCAGGTTCTGGTCCAGCGTCTGCATGCCAAGGCTGTTACCGGTCTGGATGCTCGAATACATCTGCGCCACTTTGGCCTCGCGGATCAGGTTACGAATGGCGCTGGTACCGAGCATGATCTCGTGCGCTGCCACCCGGCCCTGGCCGTCCTTGGTTTTGCACAGGGTTTGCGAAATCACCGCCTGCAAAGACTCGCTCAGCATGGCGCGCACCATTTCTTTTTCGTCTGCCGGGAACACGTCAATGATCCGGTCGATGGTTTTGGCGGCGCTGCTGGTGTGCAGCGTGCCAAACACCAGATGCCCGGTTTCTGCGGCTGTCATCGCCAGACGAATGGTTTCCAGGTCGCGCATCTCGCCCACCAAAATGCAGTCCGGGTCCTCACGCAGGGCCGATCGGAGCGCGGCAGCAAAGGACAGTGTGTGTGGCCCCACTTCGCGCTGGTTGACCAGGCATTTTTTGGACTCGTGCACAAACTCGATCGGGTCTTCCACCGTCAGGATGTGGCCGAACTCGGTTTCATTGAGGTAGTTGACCATCGCCGCCAGCGTGGTGGACTTGCCCGAGCCGGTGGGGCCGGTGACCAGCACCATACCGCGGGGCTTAAGGGCCAGGTCGCCAAAGATCTTGGGCGCATTGAGCTGCTCCAGCGACAAAATCTTGCTCGGAATCGTCCGGAACACCGCACCTGCGCCCCGGTTGTGGTTAAAGGCATTGACCCGGAAGCGTGCCAGTCCGTCGATCTCAAAAGAAAAGTCGATCTCCAGAAACTCTTCGTAGTGCTTGCGCTGGGTGTCGTTCATGATGTCGTACACCATGGCGTGCACCTGCTTGTGGTCCAGCGCTTCTACGTTGATGCGCCGCACATCGCCATGCACCCGAATCATCGGGGGTAGACCGGCGGAGAGGTGCAAGTCGGAAGCTTTGTTCTTGACGCTGAAAGCCAGCAATTGGGTAATGTCCACAATATCCTCTCGTGGGTGCAAAGTTGTTTGTTACGCTCTGTGATTATGACCATGATTGCCGACCATCTCCAGCACGTGCGCCAGCAGATAGTGCAGGCCTGCCAGCAAGCAGGCCGCGTGCCAGAAGCGGTGACCTTGCTGGCCGTTTCCAAGACCTTTGGGGCGGATGCCGTGCGAGAGGCGTATGCGGCAGGACAGCGCGCATTTGGTGAAAATTACATCCAGGAGGCTGTGGACAAGATCGCAGCACTCCAAGATTTGCCCTTGCAATGGCACTGCATTGGCCCCATCCAGAGCAACAAGACGCGATTGGTGGCCGAGCACTTTGATTGGGTACACACCATAGACCGCCTCAAGATTGCCCAGCGGCTGAGCGAGCAACGCCCCACTGACAAGCCCGCGCTGAACGTCTGTATCCAGGTCAATATCGATAGTGGTCCCACCAAGGCGGGCGTGCCACCAGAGGAAGCTTTGGCACTGGCCAAAGCGGTTGCGGCCTTACCCCGTCTGCACTTCCGTGGCCTGATGACCATCCCCGAGCCTGCTCCTGATTTTGTAGCTGCTTGTGCAGTGCATGCAAGGGCTAGAGCCCTATTTGATGCCCTAAATGAGGCTGGATTGCAGCTTGATACCCTCTCCATGGGAATGACGCAAGACATGGAAGCCGCCATTGCTAGCGGCAGCACCATGGTGCGGGTCGGGACGGCTATTTTTGGCGGGCGACCGCCGCTTCGCCCTGCTTCGGCCTAAGCCGCGCCTCGCCCCTTCTGGCTCTCAAAGTAGACCACCTTGCGGGCGCGCATCACATCGCCAAGCGGGCGATGTTCCGCCAGGGCCTGCCAAGGATCAAAAATGCCAGCTTCCACTTGCTGGGCGAGCGCGGCATCGGCTACCGTGTCCTGCTGGGGAAGTGTCAGGCGTGCCACGGTGGTGTAGGGTGTGGGCCAGTCGACGCTGGCGTCCTCGATGGGGGTGCTTGCCTCGTCAACAAAGGGTTGCAGCTGCAACTCCCAGTGCAGGTCTTGCTGCTTCAGGCGCTCTGAGAATTCGGCGCCCCAGCTGTCGGGTGCTTTCTTGATCGCTGGTCCATTGGATACTGCCGGGACCAACCGCACCCGCACCGCGTAGGGCCCGCAGGCAATGGGTGCGGCGCTGTACATGGGGTTGGCGGCGAACCCGCCAAAGTGACGGCCAAAGGTTTTTACGGTTTCTGCCAGGCGCTTGAGCGAACCCAGAAAACCGTAGCGTGAGATCAGAAACTTGAGCAGCGCGCCGCCGCCTTGCCCGGCCGCCACCACAAAGTCCACAAACTCATCGCTCTTGGGAAACGCAAATTTTTCTTGGTTGATCAGGGCAAAGTCCTGGCTCTTGGCCGGGCCATTGCCAAGCGCTGAGTTGCCTTGTACCCCCAGCACGCTGAAAGCAAAGCCGCGAATATCGGGTTTGTGGTCTGAAGTCTTGTCCATGCCGCCATTGCTCAGGCGCACCAGCACGGGGTACTGCGCTGGCTGGGAAAACAGACCCTGCGCGGCGAACTCAGGCAACTTGCCCAACACCTCCAGGGTGCCTCTGGCAGCAGTCAGTTGCTTACGGTGCAAGGCCCGACCCGTGCCGTATTTTTTGGATTTCCGCTGCTGAATCGCGGCAAATTTGGGGCCGTAGAGGGCAAAGCGCTGCTCCTCGTCGGCAGGAATCACTTCTTTCCAGTTTTTACTGGGTGCTGGGCCTTTGGACATGGGTGCTGCTCCGAAAAGGAAAGGCTCCCATGGTAGTGCAAACCAAAGAACTACACCGGTGCAGGTCGCCCAAACAGGTAACCCTGGTAATGGCGGCAGCCCAGTGCCCGCAGGGCATCGCGCTGCTCGTTGGTTTCCACCCCTTCGGCAATCACCTCGAGTTCCAGACTCTCGCCCATGGTGATGATGGCCCGCACGATGCTGGCGTCCTGTGGGTCGGTGAGCAGATCCCGCACAAAAGACTGGTCAATCTTGAGCTGGTCGAGCGGCAGTCGTTTGAGCATGCTCAGCGACGAATAGCCGGTGCCAAAGTCGTCCAGCGAGAGCCGCACACCCAGGGCCTTGAGTGCCGTCATCTTGGCAATCACGCTGTCCACGTCCTCCACCAGCTGGCTTTCGGTGAGCTCCAACTCCAGGCGCTGCGGGTTGGCTCCGGTTGTCTGCAACACGTCGCGCACGTTTTGCACAAAATCGGTGTGTCGGAATTGCCTGGCGCTCACATTGACAGCTACCACCCAGTGGGACTTGTCTTCCTGCGCCGACCAAACCATCAACTGGCGGCAGGCCGCAGTCAGAATCCACTGGCCCATGGGCAAAATCAGCCCCGAGCTCTCAGCCACCGGAATGAACAGACCCGGGGCAATCAGCCCACGCTGCGGATGCTGCCAGCGTACCAGGGCCTCCATACCGAGCTGCGTGCCATCGTCTGCCATTTGCGGCTGGTAGTGCAACACAAACTGACCTTCTTCCAGCCCTTGGCGCAATTCGGTTTCCAGTGCCGTGCGCTCGTTGACCCGGGCCTGCATTTGCGGGTCAAAAAAGCGCACGGTGTTGCGGCCTTCTGCCTTGGCACGGTACATGGCCAGATCGGCCTGCTTGAGCAGGTCGTCCTGGGAGTTGCCCTTGCCAGAGATCATGGCCACACCGATGCTCACGCTGGAGGGCTGGGTTTGACCTTCCAGCACATAAGGCACTGCCAGCTGGTGAACAATCTTTTCGGCGACCGTGCGCGCCTGTTGCACCGCATCGTCCATAAGCGGGCTCAAATTCTCAAGCAACACCACAAACTCGTCACCGCCCAGGCGCGCCAGCGTGTCTTCAGCGCGCATGCACCCACTCAGGCGTTTGGCTGCCTGACGCAGCAACTGGTCACCCACCTGATGGCCCTGGGTGTCGTTGACGTCCTTGAAGTTATCAATATCAATAAAGAGTAGCGCGCCACACTGTTTGTCCCGCCCGTGTGCATGCAGCGATAACTGCATTCGCTCGAGCATCAGGCGTCGGTTGGGAAGCTCGGTCAGCGGGTCATAAAAGGCCAGCCGGTGGATGGCTTCCTCGGCCTGCTTTTGCTTGCTGATGTCAGTGGAAATACCCACCAGAGCGTAAATTTTTCCATCGTCATGCCGCAGGGGCAACTTGACTGAAAGATAGGTGTGGGTGGCGCTGCCATCGGTACTGCGGTTGGTTTCCTCTTCCTCCACCCGCTCACCTTTGGCAATCACCCGCTGGTCATTGGCCTGCAAACTGGCGACCGTGGCGGGATCAAAAAAAGCAGCGTCGGTCTTGCCGACGACGCCGTCTGCGGTGGTTCCGAACAGCTCGCAGACCTTTCGGTTGGCGTACTGATAGCGAAGTTCTGTGTCCTTGATGTAGATAAACGCATCCACACTGTTCAGAATGGTGGCAAGCCGGTCTTCACTGGCCTTGAGGCTACCGGTCTTGCGGGCCACTTCGCGGCGCAGCAGCAAGCTTGCGGTGAAGGCGGTGATAAGCAAGACCCCCATCAGGGAGAGCATCCACCAGACATAGGTAGGCACATAGTATTTCTGCGGCGACTCCATCCAGCGTTTGAGGATGGCGAAATAAACCGAATCGGGCTGCGAACCCCAGCGCTGCAGATGACGGTCTATGCTGAGCAGAAGGTCGGCGTTGCGCCCCTTGGCGGTAGCGAAAAACAGCTCGGCGGGCTGGAACAGGATGGGTGTGGACTCGAGTTTGAAGCGCGGGGCCTGCATATCGCCAAAAAACCGGTTGGCTGCGGCGGCGTCCACACTGCCAGAACTGGCCATTTCAAAACCGGTCTGCAGCGACTTGACCGGAACCAGCTCGGCATCAATCCGAAACCCCATCAGCAGGCCCTCCAGATAAGTCTGCTGTACCGAGCCGCCCAGCACCGCAATGCGCTTGCCCTTGAGGTCGAGCGCTGAATTGATGGTGACTCCGGTGCGCTTGTAGATCTGTGACCAGCTCAGCAGCGAAGGCACCTTGTGGAAATCGAAAATGGTGGCGCGATGCGCGTTGTAGGCCACGTCGGGCATGAGGTCCAGTTGCCCGGCCACCAGCGCGTCCAGACAGGCCTGCCATTCGCAGCGCACGGCCACCAGCTTCCAGCCTTCTTCGGCAGCGATTTTGGTCAGCAGATCGCCCAGAATGCCAGTGGGCTGTGCGCTACTGTTCATGAAAATCTTGGGTTCGTTCTGGTACACCCCTACCCTCACCTCGCGCGCCTGCGCCCACAAAGGGGAGCTTATCGAAAAAATCAAAAACCATAGCAGGCCGCCCAGCAGGTGCAGCGTCTGGCGGGTTCTAGTGGGAAAAAGGCCTTGCATCACGGATGGGATTGTGACGCAAGACGGCTGCTTACTGGCTGAGGTACTGCCTTATTCTTTGACCTGCGTCAGCGAGTATGGCTGGCATGGTCTGAAGCACCTGTATGCAAGCCTCCAGGTTACCGGCTCGGGCGCTTGCCTCCAGCGCCTGGCACTGATCGCCCAGCGTCATCACACCCAGGACCCGCGCTGAGGATTTGAGCGTGTGTGCTACCTCCCCCAGCTTGTCTATGTCGCCATTCAGGCCGGCTGTCTGCAGCACACTGAGCTGCATTTGGGCATTGACCAAAAACTTGTCCAGCAGACGTACCTGCAAATCCCGCTGCTTGCCCACCATTCGCTCCAGAACCTTGACATCCCAGACGACAGGGGTGGCCTTGGGTGGCAGCCATTTGGCCAGCATGCTTTCCAGTTCGTGCAGGCGCAGCGGCTTGCTCAGGTAGTCGTCCATGCCGTGCTGGCGGCAGCGTTCGGCCTCGCCTTGCATGGCGTTGGCGGTGATGGCAATGATGGGCAGGTGC
>CAJBMJ010000217.1 GCA_903954045.1 uncultured beta proteobacterium
ATCTGGAACATCACCCAAACCACCGAAGTAGTGCGCCTGCTCAAAAGCCAGCGTCCCCAGGTCAAGGTCATTCTGGGTGGCCCCGAGGTGAGCCATGAGCTCGAGGGCCGCGAGATCGTGCTTTTGTCCGACCATGTGATCACCGGTTGGGGTGATGTGAGTTTCCCCAAGCTGTGTAGTGCACTTGTTTCCGGGCCTCAACCCCTGATGAAAGTGATCGCGGGCGAACAGCCGCCGCTGGACCAGATTGCCTTGCCCTATGGCGAATACGGTGCCGACGACCTGGCCCATCGGGTTTTGTATGTGGAGGCGTCGCGTGGCTGCCCCTTCAAGTGCGAGTTTTGCCTGAGCGCGCTGGACAAGACGGCGTGGGCGTTTGACTTGGACTTGTTTCTTGCCGAACTGGAGGTGCTTTGCAAACGCGGAGCGCGCAGCTTCAAGTTTGTAGACCGCACCTTCAACCTGAAGGTCGATGCATCGGTGCGAGTCTTGCAGTTTTTTCTGGACAGGCACGAGGCCAGCCCGCAGGAGCCATTGGAGCTGCATTTCGAAGTGGTGCCTGACCATTTGCCCGAACGGCTCAAAGCCATGCTGGTGCAGTTTCCGGCGGGGGTGTTGCAGCTGGAGGTGGGCATTCAGAGTTTTAACCCTGAGGTGCAGCAACGCATCTCGCGCAAGCAGGACAACGCTACTTCTGAGGCCAACTTGCGCTGGCTGGTGCAGCATACCCACGCCCATTTGCACACCGATCTGATTTTTGGTTTGCCTGGCGAGACCTGGCAAAGCTTTGCAGCCGGGTTTGATCGGCTCCATGCCCTGGGGCCTCATGAGATTCAGCTGGGCCTGCTCAAACGCCTGCCTGGTACACCCCTAGCGCGGCGCAGCCTGCCGGGGCAGACCGCAGAGTTTGGCATGACCTACGACCCGCAGCCGCCCTACACGGTGCTGCATACCGATGCGGTGAGTGCTGACGAAGTGCAGGCTTTCTCCCGAGTAGCGCGCTACTGGGATCTGGTGGCCAACTCGGGCCGTTTCCCCCGGGCGCTGGCGCTGTTGTTGAGCGGTGGTTCCGCCTTTGCCGCATGGGAGGCATTCGCCCGCTGGCTGTGGCAAACCTCGCAAGTGACCAGCACCCTCACGCCGGAGCATTTGGTGGACGCACTGTTTGGGTATTTGACCGAACAGCGCGCCATGCAGGCAGATACCGTTCGATCTGCATTGCTCGCCGACTATCTGGCCAGTGGAGCCCGCGCCAAACCAGTTTCTTTGCAAGGGCATCTTCCCGGGCGAAAAGAGCGGGCCTACCTTGTCGCCACGCAGACCCAACAACGCCAGCGGCGGCATCTGCAAGCCGCAAAGGTCTAAGATCGCACCATGACAACGCAGTCCTCGTCCGCACGCTCAGATTTACCTCTCTCCCGTATGTGGGCCGCCTGGACCACGCAAGATTTTGCTCGCTCGCAAGCTGAGGGATCGCTGGTGCAGACCATCGCTGTGCTGCCGGTCGCCGCTACCGAGCAGCATGGGCCGCACTTGCCTTTAAGTGTCGATTCTGTGCTCGTCGA
The DNA here is from genome assembly GCA_903954045.1 of uncultured beta proteobacterium. GTDB lineage: Bacteria > Pseudomonadota > Gammaproteobacteria > Burkholderiales > Burkholderiaceae_C > Allorhodoferax. The sequence goes on from CAJBMJ010000217.1 coordinate 1,566, forward strand.
TGGCGTGGTGGCAGCCAGCCTGCCGCATATTCCTGGCGACGTACGGGCCCTGTTTTTACCTACACAAACGGTGGGCCTGAGCCCAGAACATGCGGCCTTTCCCGGAACCTTGACACTCAAGGCCGAGACCACGATTCGGCTGTGGACGGATATTGCCGAGAGCGTGGCAGCGACGGGCGTGAAAAAACTGGTGATCCTCAATTCCCATGGCGGGCAGGTGGGGGTGATGGACATCGTGGCGCGCGACCTGCGCGCGCGTTTGGGCATGCTGGTCTACAGCGTCAACTGGTTTGGTCTGCCGCTCACCGGGCCCGGTGGTGAAGATGTGAATGCCCTGTTCAGCGCCCATGAGCACCGGTTTGGCATCCATGCCGGCGACATCGAAACCTCCATGATGCTATCGCTTGCGCCCCATTTGGTGGATATGTCGCTGGCGCAAAATTTTGCATCTACCTCCGAGGACCGCGCCCAACGTTTTTCCATTTTGGGCAACGGCAAAAGCGCCAAGCTGGGCTGGCAGATGCAGGACTACAACCCTGCAGGCGCAGTGGGCAACGCTGCGGCTGCTACGGCTGCAAAAGGCCATGCCGTTGTGGATGCTGCGGGTCGGGCGCTGGCGCAACTATTGATAGAAATTCACCAGTTGCCTGCAGATACTTTGCGCCATTCGAGCGATCAGGCGTAGGTAATCCAGTCGGCGAATTCAACGCCGTCGAGATGCGGCAGGTTGTTGTAGGTCAGCAGCATGTGCCGCTTTGGGTTGAAGGCGAATTCGGTGACGGCGCTGTTGCGGATGCGCATATTGAGTTCAATCGTCGTTTCAGGCGCCGTGCCCAAAATGTGACCTACTGCCGTAGAAATGGGGCCGCCGCTGCTCACCAGCAACACATTGCCGCTGTGGTTCTTGCGCACATGTTCCAGCGCACTGCTTACGCCCTGCACGAATTCGGGGTAGCTGGGCATCCCCTTCGGGCTGACAACCCCGTTCATCCACTGGGTAAGCCCGTCGCGCAGTAGTCGGAAGTGGTGGCGATACAGCTCTGGGGTATCAGGCTTTTCGAGCGGAGCAGGGTGGATGGCACGGATCACCGCTTCGCTGTCGTATTCATTGAGGCCCGGCCACAAAAGTGGCTGTAAATCCAGCCCAGCGCCCTGCGCAATTCCGGCCCAGGTTTGGGCGTGCCGCTTGAGAGTGCCGGTCATTGCAGCTTCAAATTGCAATCCTTTGCTGGCGAAATATTCGCCAAGGCGCACGCTCTGACGCTCGCCGAGCGAGCTTAGATTGTCGTAATCCTCGGCACCGAAAGATGCCTGACCATGGCGTACCAGATAGAGTGTTCCCATGGCTCAAATTTAAGCCAAATAGGCCGCTGGCGCTTGTAATTAGTGCGACACAAGCTATCAAGTTTGTAGCAATTTGAGAGCGAATGTGTGTCCACCCAGTTTCTAAAAACTTGAAGTTTTGCCGAAAATTGCCATAATGGATCCATATTAGATGTGTTTTGGATTCAATATGCCCAATATTTCTGTCAAAGATGTGCCTGAAGCGTGGGCCGAAGCCCTGCGCCAGCGTGCCGCCCGCAACCACCGGTCTTTGCAAGGCGAGTTGATGGCCATCATTGAGCAGGCTGTCACGGCTCCTCAGGTCACGCCGCTCGCGCACGAGTTTGTCGGTGCCGGTCAGCGCCGGGGAGTGAAGCTGGGCTGGAAAACGGTGGAGCAAGTGGCCGCGGAACTCAAGGCCAAGTACCCCAATGGACCCATATTGGGTCAGCCGCTGGGTGTGGACATCATTCGCGAAGAGCGGGATGCACGATGAACGTTTTTGGCAATGAATCTGAGCCCGGTCGCACCCTGTATCTGGCAGAGCCTCCTGCCCGCTATTTGATTCGCCCCAGCGTAGTCATTGATTGCAGCGTTCTGGCGGGCCTATTGTTTCAGGAGCACTGGTTTGAGGAGGCGAACCAAAAAATTCAGGGTCGCAGTCTGAAGGCCCCCTGGTTGCTGGATGTCGAAATTACCAGCGTCGCCTTGAAAAAGCATCGCAGCGGATACCCCGATCTAGCCCGCAGCGGTCTGGAAAACTATGCCTTGATGGAGATCGACAGGTTTGATACGTCACCACAGTCCGTCTGCGCGCTGGCATTGCGCTACCAGCTCAGCGCCTACGATGCAGCCTACCTGTGGCTGGCCGCCGATTTGCAATGTCCGCTGGCCACTTTTGATGCCAAGCTGGCTGCTGCGGCCCAACTTCATTTGGGATCCCTGCCCTGAGGAGCATTTAGCCAGCGCTTCGTCCCAGGCGGTTCGTGAGTCTGAAAGCTGCTATCAGAGCAACGGTTCCAAAAATAGCCGCCCCTGCAGCCTGTCCGCCCATCACTTCCACCGGACCATAGTGCGCACCCCACCAGGCAAAAGGAATGGTGCCCAGGGTCGCGCGCCCCCAGTTGAAAGCGGTTGACCAAAGCGGGTGTCCCAGGTTATTGAAGGCGGAGTTGGCCACAAAGAGCGCACCCATAAAGAAGAAGCTCGCCGCAATCCAGCTGCAAAACGCGTGCACCATCAGGGCCGCATCTCCGCTGAGCGAAAAGGCCCGGATCAAGGGGCCCTGTAGCAGCGCCAGCAGTATCCAGGCACCAGCCACCGAAGCCACCATGAACCACAGACTCGCGCGCAAGCCTTCGCGCACACGGTCAAACTGCCCAGCGCCCAGGTTTTGCGCAAGCACCGGGCCGACGGCTCCGCTGAGTGAATAGATCAGCCCGAAGGCTACGGGTGTCAGGCGGTCGATGGTGGCCAGACCGGCGGTGGCAGAGGCACCGAACTGGGCCACGCTGTGGGTGACAAAGGCCGCGCCCACAGGAGTGGCGATGTTGGTGAGTACAGCTGGGCCCGCTACGGCAAACAGCGTTCGGGCATCACCGCGAAGCCGGTTCGCATCGAACGGCGCAAGCATTTTATGTACCCGCACCACGCCATACAGCCCGATGCCAACCAGCACGATGCGAGCAATCAGCACCACGATGGCCGCGCCATCCAGGCCCAGTCCAAACACAAAGATAAAGATCGGGTCCAGTACGGCGGTAACGATGGCCGGGCCCAGTGTCACCATCATGGAGCGTCTCGCATCGCCCACCGAGCGCAGCAAGGCCGAAGTGGCCATGCCCACCCCCATCAACGGGGTCGATGGCAGGACGATCCACAGAAAACGGGTAGAAAGTTCCAGAACCCGATCCCGTGCGCCCAGCATGACCAGCAGCGGCTCCAGGAATAGCAGCGTTATGCCCGTGAGAAGCACGGCAATGCCTGCCACCAGCACCACACTGGATGTAGCCATTGCGCGCGCATCCGCCAACCGTTGCGCACCGATGGCACGGGAAACTACCGCTGCGATTCCGATGAGCATACCGATGAAAAATGACAGGTGAAAAAAGCCCACCACACCGGCAAACCCTACGGCAGCGGCTATCTCCTGTTCACCCAGCATGGAGATGTACAACAGGTTGACCAGATCTACCGCGAAGATCGCCACCAGACCTATGGCGCCGGTGCCTGCCATCACCACAATGTGGCGCAAGAGCGAGCCGGTCAGGAATCGGGGTGGG
>CAJBMJ010000218.1 GCA_903954045.1 uncultured beta proteobacterium
CCGTGGCACCGGTATTTTTGTTGACGGCGGTGGCGGCCATGATTGGCACCGTGGCGGGGCGCCTGGCCCGAATCATTGATCGCGCCCGCGTTCTGGAAACACGCATTGATGCCAGCCCCATTGAAAATCCGATGACGGAAGAATTCGCTGAACTTGGTCATCTGCGCAGCCGTGGACGACTTGTCAACTTCTGCATTGCACTGCTGACATTCTGTGCCATTCTGATTGGCTTGACCATCATGACTTTGTTTCTCGGAGAGACCACCGAGATTCAGGCCTTTCGTGCTGCAACAGTCCTTTTCCTGTCTGGTGTGACGTGCTTTCTGTTGGCCCTGATGTGTTTCCTTGCCGAAACACTGATTGCCACACGCGTGCTGAGATTTCGTCGTGCAAATTCAGCGGTAGAGTCCTCGCAACCTGCCTGAAACCCCCACACGCGTGTACGGTCCGATTGGAGCAAGTTCTATGAATGGCCTCATCGGCGACTGCAACAGATCCCAGGTCCACACCGTCTTCAATGTCCACCCTGTTTTCGATGGGCGATACTTGAGGTTATTTACTTGGATGAGTCAGGCCTTTCTGGGGCGGCGGCCCTTTGGGTTCGCATGGAGCTGGTGCACAGCGGAAAGAGTCGCGTCGTAATTTTATGAAAGTACTGGACCTTCAGTGCGCTCACAAACATGTGTTTGAAGGATGGTTTTCATCTGAGGCCGATTTTCAATACCAACATGGGCATGGTCTTATTGAGTGCCCGGTTTGCGGGAACGCCACCATTGACAAAATGCTTAGCGCGCCCAGATTGAATTTTGGCAGCGAGCGTGAAGCGATTCGCCCTTCTCAAGAAGTGGCATCCCCTGTTGTCGCGACTCAGTCATTGCAAGCGGCATGGATGGCAGCGGCTCGACTCGTTTTGGCCAATACCGATGATGTGGGCGACCAATTTGCCGAGGAAGCACGAAGAATTCACTACGGAGAGGCCGACGAAAGAGGTATCCGCGGCAAGGCCACACGCGCCGAAACCGAATCATTGATTGAAGAGGGCATCGCCGTCGTGCCGTTGGAGTTGCCTGAATTTCTCAAGGGACCGTTGCAGTAAGTCGTCAAGTGCTGCTGTCAAGAATGAAGACAGTACAGCATGCGGGAGCAAGCCACTGCATATTCAGCCCCGTTTTGACGGCCACCTGACGAAAGGGAGCGTAGCCCCCGACGTTACAATGCGTGACCGTGCGGCTGTAGCTCAGTGGATAGAGTATTGGCCTCCGAAGCTTATCTTCTAGCGAAATTTGACCAATGATCATGCGGGTTGCCGCGTAAGCGGTTACTCCAAACCGCGAATTTGGTCCAAATTTCTGCAAAAAGGCTAAACCTTTTCCCCTAGACCTGACTCCCTATTGGAGTAGTCAGTGTCTCAAATCACAATCCCTGGTGTCGATATCGAAGAGCGCTCAGGCTCTATTCGTGTGCGCGTGCGCATGTACCCCTTTTTTGCCCTCAGCGACACGTTTGCAGACGACCTATCCGCACCAATCTGGGGGTGCCAGCAACTGCAACGCCTACAAGGTCTTCATGCCCAACTGCAGCGCGAAGGCCGCCTGCCGACTAAGCAACTGACGCGTGCCACTGCGGTCGAGTTCGGACTGCACGACCTGATTGAGCCTCCGGTCGCAAACGCTCATAGTGGCAACGACCCCAAGTCCATTGGGGACGAAATTCACGTCTGCGAGGTCCTTGACAGCTACATAGCGAACGAAGCTACAAGACTTAGTGCAGGTTACAAGTCCCGCGCCAATCGCCTCAAGGAATATTTCGGGAACGTCAGCATCTCTGCCATAACGACTTCCTCGCTAGAGGAATACATTGATGCTCGAAAGGCCGGCAAGCTCGGCTCTGGTCGTTCCGATGGTGCCGCATACGCCACCAAAAACCGTCTAGACCAGGCCAACCGCCGCCGCAAGAAGAACGGAATTCTGGTCGTAAAGACGGCAACTACAAGCACGGTACTGCCGAGCACAGGAACAGTTCGCCACGAGTTGAAGGTCTTTCGGCAAGCATTGCGCGCATACGCCAATCGCGACGACGCACGGCGCCAACTTATCGGGGCCTACGTTATGTCCCACCCCATCGTCACCATCGACCTGCCACCGCCTAGTGGACCACGCAAGCGTCGCATCAGTGAAGAAGAGTTGCGCCAAATCCTTCTGCGGGTCTCTTGCCCAGCAAAGCGCACCGCCATCATGCTGGCCATCTATACATCGCTTCGCCGTGCTGAAATTGTGTCGCTGCGCGCCGAGGATATTGATTGGTCTGCGAGCACCGTCGCGCTTCGTGCACCGCAAGAGCCGGACCCGCTCAACCCGGGCTCTATGCGTAAGAAAAAAAAGTCAAAGACTCACGACCGTGATGTTCCGCTCGTGCCCGAGGCGCTTGAACTTCTGCGGTCTTATTGCCACGGGAAGTTCGGCCCTATATTCGATTTCAAAGCGGCCTCTTTGTCACAGGCATTTGGTCGCGCTGCAGAAATGGCCGGTCTAAAAAATGTGAGGCTGCATGACGGACGCCGGGAGGCTCTGTCTCGACTTCACGACCAGTACGGGCTCAGCCTAGAGCAGCTAAAGGTCTTTTCCGGGCACGGTGATATCAAGACTCTCGAAACGTTTTACTTCCAACCAAGTGCTTCCAAGCTCGCGCACTTAATAGCACAAGCAAAGGCCGTAGGTGGTCGGATTGCGGCATGAACTGAGCGCGCACTGAGGGACGCCCACGAACGGAAAAATGATCTTGCGAAACGTCACGAATATAAATTGTGTGGATACACATGTTTTAAC
>CAJBMJ010000219.1 GCA_903954045.1 uncultured beta proteobacterium
AATGCGGGCGAACATCTGCTGATGTAAGCGCAGTCCATTTAAAACGCACCCCTGCGCCTATCGTTGGGGGTGTGACAAATGGTGAATTCGTCGATAATCCGACCGATTTCCTCATTTCCAAAACACACAACAGTAATGCCAGATATCACCACATCCATGTTCTGGATTGCCGTTCTCCAGATCATTGCCATTGACATCATGTTGGGAGGGGATAACGCCGTTGTTATCGCACTTGCCTGCCGAAAGCTACCACCTGAACAACGGAAAAAAGGTATCTTTTGGGGCGTTGTCGGCGCCATCGGCTTGAGGGTGGCAATGATCTTTTTTGCGCTCCAGCTGCTGGAATTGCCCTACCTGAAAATCATTGGAGCCCTTCTTTTGCTATGGATTGGTGTCAAGCTGCTTCTGCCTGAAGAAGGAGAAGGACACGACGGCATTGATGGCGGAACCACCCTTTTTGCGGCTATTAAAACCATCATTGTTGCGGATGCAGTGATGAGTCTGGACAACGTGATTGCGGTGGCTGGCGCCTCACACGGGTCGATCGTGCTTGTGACGTTTGGCATTCTGGTGTCGATACCCATTGTTGTTTGGGGAAGCAAATTGGTTCTGACTTTGATGGATCGCTTCCCGGCAGTCATTACTGTTGGTGCGGCACTGCTGGGCTGGATTGCTGGTGGCATGTTCCTGACCGATCCCGTTGTTCCGAAAACAGTGGCCCAGTCGGTACCCTACGCCAACTATGTTTTCGCTGCGATTGGGGCTGCGTTTGTGGTCGGAGTAGGGAAGTTTCTGGGTCGTAACCGCAAGGCAGGGCCTGCGCATGACGTATCCACATCGACCCATGACCATTGATTAGGAAAATGCAAATGCAAACAAAATGGCTCGTCCCCATCGACGGCTCGGAACACTCTCTTCATGCTCTGGAACTGGCAATCAATGAAGCACAGGCGCGCAGCGAAAAGCCTGAACTGGTTCTACTCAATGTCCAGATAGCCCTGTCCACCGACATCACCCGCTTTGTCGACGGAAAGACCGTGGACGAATACCACCGCGAAGCCGGAGATGCTGCTTTGGGCAGCGCGGTTGCACGGCTCGAAGCCTTGTCGATGAAATTTACTTCCCACATTCTGGTGGGTGAGGTGGCGTCGACCATTGCCAATTTCGCATCCACTAGCGAGTGCTCATTGATCGTCATGGGTGTGCACGGACGTGGCAGTGTTGTCAGCCTCCTTATGGGCTCGGTTTCCACCAAAGTAATCCATCACAGCACCGTTCCAGTCCTATTGACCAAATAGGCGCTCTTTGCCGGACGAAAAAATGGCCTCTTTCGAGGCCATTTTTTTGTGGGCTGATTAATCAGCGTTTCGTGCGGGGCGTTTCTTGCTATCCCGTGGCACAAATACTTTGCCACCATTGCCTGGTTTGGCGAAACCGCTGGGTTTCGCTCCAAAGGCAGGTTTACCCAACGTAGGTTTACGTGGTGCGAATTCACCTCCGCGTGGCGCGCCGAAGTCTCCGCGAGGAGCATCGCCGAAACCACTGCGAGGTGCCGGTGCTTCGCCACGACCTGCAAAACGATCATTAAAACCGCCTTTGCGCTCGTAGCTAAAACCTTCACGCGAGGCACCACCAAAATCACGCGACTTGTCGCCGAAACCTCCGCGATTGCCACCGAAACCGCCTTCACCGGCATTGTTGCCAAACTTGCGATCACGCTGTGGCGCAGGGCGACGATCCGCCACATGGTTGCCGCGGCCACCAAAGCTGGCACCTGTACCAGGACGCGACTCGGGGAAACGCTGCTGTGGCTCCAGGCCTGGAATCACCTCAGACTTGAAGTGCTGACGGGTGTAGGCTTCAATATCAAAGATACGGCGACGATCACGAATTTCAGCAAAGGTCACGGCGAGACCGTCACGGCCGGCGCGGCCTGTACGACCAATGCGGTGGGTATAGTCCTCGGCCTTCATTGGCAAGCCATAGTTGAAGACGTGGGTGATGGTGGGAACGTCAATGCCACGGGCAGCTACGTCAGTTGCGACCAGCACTTGCACTTGACCGTTGCGCAGTGCCATCAGGCGGCGATTGCGCAGTCCCTGGCTCAGTGCACCATGCAGCGCTACGGCATCAAAACCTGCTTGCTGCAAATCGCCAGCCAATCCATCGCACTCAATCTGGGTGCTGGCAAATACGATCGCCTGGTTGATGGTGGTGTCACGCAACCAGTGGTCCAGCAACTTGCGCTTGTGGTGGGCGTTGTCAGCCCAGAAAAGCACCTGCTTGATGTTGGCGTGCTTCTCTTGTGGGTTGTCAATAGTCACGCGCTGCGGCTCACGCATCACCCGGGCGGCCAACTGCTGGATGCGCGGCGCAAAGGTGGCGCTGAACATCATGGTCTGCTTGCGGTCAATGGTGAGCTGGTTGATTTCTGCCAGATCGTCCGAAAAACCCAGATCCAGCATGCGGTCGGCTTCGTCTACCACCAAAAATTGGACTTGGTCCAATTTGATCTGCATGGAGCGCTGCAGGTCCAGCAGACGGCCGGGAGTTGCAACCACCAAGTTGGCGTTTTGCAGCTTGGCAATTTGCAACTGATAAGGCATTCCACCCACGATATTGGCGATACGCAAGCCGCGGCAATGCTGCACCAAGTCGATGGCGTCGCTGGCCACTTGCTGCGCCAGTTCACGGGTGGGGCAAACGATCAGGGCACCTGGTGTCGGTGCCTTGAAATTGCGCGGATTGGTGGGGTCTTTGCGCTTGGCGCGTTTGGGAGGCGCCTCGCCTTTTGCAACGGCATCGGCACAGGCTTTTTCATATTCAGCCCGCTCTGCGTCCTCAGTGGCCGCCTGTTGCGCCAGCAAGGTGTGCAACACCGGCAACAGGAATGCGGCTGTCTTGCCGCTACCCGTCTGGCTTGAGACCATCAGATCGATGTAACCCTCTTTGGTGGCAGAGCTGCTGGTGGGCAGCGCCAGAGGAATGGTTTTTTGCTGGACGATGGTGGGCTGGGTGTAACCCAGATCTTTGACCGCAGCCACCAGTTCACGAGCCAAGCCCAATTCAACGAAGCCGTTAGGAACTTCCGGGGCTTCAACATCTGCAGCAGCAGCGTCGCTGCCCAGCACCATGTTGTCATTGCCAAGGGAAATAGATTCTGCAGGCGCGAATTCGCCCGTCACTTCAAAAGCGTCAGTCATATTTTTCTCACACGCGAGCGCCGCAGTTTGTGCGGCTGCTCCGTCAATGGTTAAAAAACATCAACCATCAAACAGAACCTGCTCTGACCCGTAACGGGTTTATTCAGTGCTTGGGGCCATTACCGCCAGATTTGGCGAGCCCGATGAATGAAGGGAGATGTACAAATCGTCGCCACCTTTTGTAGCGAAGCCTGCGATTATGGCACATACCCGGGTTTCTACCTAATCAAGCTTCAATAGGTGCGTACGGTAATGATCCAACTCGTCAATGGATTCATGTACATCCGCTAATGCGGTGTGGCGTTGGCGCTTCTTGAAGCTGGAATACACCCCGGGTTTCCAACGCTTGGAAAGCTCCTTGAGGGTGCTGACATCGATGTTGCGATAGTGAAAGAACGCCTCCAGCTTGGGCATGTACTTCACCAAAAACCGCCGATCCTGCCCGATGGAGTTGCCACACATGGGGGAGCCGTTGGCAGGCACGTAGTGGCTCAAAAAAGCAATCAATTCCTCCTGGGCCTGCTCTTCAGTGGTGATAGAAGCCTTGACCTTGTCAATTAGTCCGCTTTTGCCATGGGTGCCTTTGTTCCAGGCATCCATCAAATTGAGTTGCGCGTCGCTTTGGTGAATCACCAATACCGGCCCTTCGGTTCGGCATTCCAGGTTGGGCCCTGTGACGATGACTGCAATCTCAATAATGCGATCCACATCGGGGTTCAAGCCGGTCATTTCACAGTCCAACCAGACCAGGTTTTTGTCAGATTTGCTTAGGGGGGTGTTGCTTGCATCCATCCATCCATTGTCGCCGATGGCCTACACTCGGGCGCCATGAATGATGCGTCGCCTGCCTTGACCCCTTCCACCCTGTTCGCGCTTGTTTTTGCAGCAGCTCTCATGTGCAGCCTGCTTTTGAAGTTCTGGCTGGCCTCACGACAAATTCGCCATGTAGCCATGCACCGCAACGCTGTGCCGAGCGACTTCGCTGATCGAATTTCCCTCGCGGCCCATCAAAAGGCCGCTGACTACACCATTGCGCAAGGGCGCTTGGGACTGCTCGAGTTGGCCTGGGGAACTGTGTTGACGCTTGGTTGGACACTGCTGGGCGGGTTATCCACCCTCAATCAAGCATTGGCCCAGTGGATACAACCTGGTTTGGCGCAGCAAGTTGCCCTTTTGGCTGCTTTTGCCAGCATTGGAGCCACCATCGATTTGCCGTTGACGCTTTACCGCACCTTTGTGCTGGAACAGCGCTTTGGTTTCAACAAGACAAGCCTGTCGCTGTGGCTTAAGGACTTGGCCAAATCCACGGTACTGGCGTTGCTGATCGGACTTCCGGTGGCTACCTTGGTTCTGTGGATGATGGCTGCGACCGGCTCATTCTGGTGGCTTTGGACCTGGGGCGTTTGGATGGGTTTCAATTTGTTGGTACTGCTGATCTACCCAACCTTGATAGCACCCTGGTTCAATCAGTTCAAGCCTCTGGACGACCCCGACTTGAAAACTCGTGTGACTGAACTCATGGCCCGCTGCGGCTTTCAGTCCAAAGGCTTCTATGTGATGGATGGTTCCAAACGAAGTGCCCATGCAAATGCCTATTTCACAGGATTTGGGGCTTCCAAGCGCGTGGTTTTTTATGACACCTTGCTTGCGCAACTCAGTGCCCCTGAAGTAGACGCGGTGCTGGCCCATGAACTGGGGCATTTCAAGCACAGGCATATTCTCAAGCGCATCGGTACCATGTTTGCAATGAGTCTGGCTGGCTTTGCTGCGCTGGGCTGGATCAGCCAACAATCCTGGTTCTACACCGGGCTCGGAGTTTTGCCTAATCTGACTGGCGCCAATGACGCTCTGGCTTTGCTGCTGTTCATGATGGTGATGCCACTGGTGGGCACGTTCATCGGACCTCTTTTTGCACAACTTTCACGCAAGCACGAGTTTGAGGCAGATGCTTTTGCCGTGGCACAGACCAGCGGGCGTGATCTGTCGAGCGCGCTTTTGAAGCTGTATGAGGACAATGCATCCACGCTCACGCCCGACCCGGTGTACGTCAAGTTTTACTACTCTCATCCGCCTGCATCCGAACGATTGGGACGGATGCTGCTGTCCACAAGCAAAAGTTGAAGGCCAGCAGGTTGGCTACCAAACCATCATTAGAACCGGGCTTGGTAGTGGCCGGGCACGGGCGCCATGTTTGGGTGGAGACACCCGACGGGAGGCGATTGATCTGTCACCCCCGAGGAAAAAAAAGCCAGACGGTGGTCGGCGACCGGGTGTTGTGGCAGGCCAGTGAAGATGAAGGAACCATCGAAAAGGTCGAGCCCCGGCGCAACCTGTTCTATCGCCAGGACGAAATTCGCACCAAATCCTTTGCAGCCAATTTGGACCAGGTTTTGGTGCTGATCGCCGCCGAACCCGAGTTCTCCGAAAGTCAGCTGTCTCGCGCGCTTATTGCTGCCGAAGCGGAGCACATACGACCCATCATCGCGCTCAACAAAAGCGATCTTATAGAACCCTTCGGTCGCGCCTGGCAGCGCATGGGGGTTTATCGCGACATGGGTTACACCGTGCTTGGCCTGGCGCTCAAACCCAAATCTCCAACCGATCCCCAAGTTGAGAACGACAGTACCCAAGAGTTGCTTGGTCTTTTGAAGGGCAAAACAACGCTGGTATTGGGCCCCTCTGGTTCGGGGAAAAGTACCTTGATCAACCGCTTGGTGCCGCACGCCCAGGTGCTGACCAATGCCATTTCGACTGCACTCAACTCGGGTAAACACACCACCACCAGCACCAGTTTGTATTGGGTAGATACAGACAAAACCACGGCATTGATCGATTCACCGGGTTTTCAGGAGTTTGGACTGAACCACATCGACCCCATGCATTTGGCCGGGCTGATGCCCGACATCAAGATACATTCATCCGAATGCAAGTTTTATAACTGCACCCACCTGCATGAGCCGGGCTGCGGTGTAATTTTGACCATGAAAAACGCTCCTGGCGCTGATGGAATAAGCACAAATCGCCACAAAATATATAGCGATCTTTTTTCCGAACTGTCGCAAAAACGCTATTGAGTCGTCAACCCAACAGCCGGGCCAGTGACAGTAGTGCCAGAAACACCATCCACATCACCACGGTGCGCCACACCAGGCCTACCACCGCCCTCAGGTGCATGGGTTCCGGGGTTTGGCCAACACTTTCCCGCTCTTGAGGACCCAGTTTGACGTTTACTGCGCCAGCGGTCGCGGCCAACACAACGCCATCGTTATCGCCCGGGAAACTGGCGGCGTATTGACGCCAGTTATCGACTGCTTCTTCAAAACTACCCACGAACGCAAAACTCAACGCAGTAATGCGTGCAGGTAGCCAATCAATGGCCATCCAGCCCTGTGTGGAATTGGCCTGCATGGAAGGACTTACCGGCTGACTAAGCGGCGAAGCGGGTCGGTTGGATACTGTGTTGACATACTCCGCCACCCGGTAAAACACGGCACCTGCGGGCCCAAGCCCCAGCGCGGCCAAAAGCGAATACCAAGCAAAGACACCAAACACATGGCGGTGGGCCGAAAGGATGGAATGTTCAATGACGTGGCGCACGATCTCGCTGCGAGGCAAGGCAGTGGCGTCCATACGCATCCATTTGGCGAGCAACTCGCGAGCCTGCTCCTCATTGCCCGCATGCAGGGCATCACGAATGGCGGTGAAGTGATGGCTGAACTGCCGAAATCCCAGCGTGGCATACAGGACGGCAACACTCCAAAGTACCGCAACCGCCCATCCGATGGACCATACCAACAACCAATGCACGGCAAAAACAACCAGAGCCGGAACCAGCACAGAAAGCGACCACACCAACCAACCATGATGCGGTTTCCCTGCATCAAAATTGCGCATGACCCACCGAACCCAGTTACGCACCAGGTTGTGCACAGGATTGATTTGCGCCAGAGGACGCGCCTGTTCAATCAGCAATGCCAGCAGGATAGAAATGAAGCTCATGGAGCAATCATAGCGGCGGCAACCGCGATCAGCTGATCAGGAACCGATAGAAGTTGCGAAGCATGCCTGCTGTGGCGCCCCATATAAAACGCTCCTGCGCTCCATCGTGGTAGGGCATCGACATCCAGGTTCGGGTCGCCCCCGCCCACTCCATGGCATGGTGCCTGTGGTTGGCAGGATTCATCAGAAATTCAAGAGGGACCTCAAAGGCATCCGCGACTTCATGGTGATTGAGCGCGAGTTCTACCTCAGGCCTTACCAGCGCGATCACGGGAGTCACGACATAGGCGCTACCCGTGGTGTAAATCGGAAGGTGTCCCAGCACTTCGACAAGCTGGCGGCTCAGACCGATTTCCTCTTCCGATTCACGCAAGGCTGTATCAGACTCGTCGTTGTCACCCGGATCTGCTTTGCCGCCCGGAAAGGCTATTTGTCCGGAGTGGCTAGAGAGGTGCGCCGTGCGCTGCGTC
>CAJBMJ010000220.1 GCA_903954045.1 uncultured beta proteobacterium
ATGCTCTGTGTGAAGCAGGTCTGTCCCCCGAAATGCGTCTGGCTGCCCTCAATGCACCGCATCTGCGGCAGATTCGCCACTTCAACTACACCGGTCCCGACAGCCTGGAAGCCGCCATGGAGCGCCAGAGCACCGTGTTTGGAAATATCAATACGGCCGCTGATGACACCTGCCTGATTGCCTTTACCTCTGGTACTACTGGCATCCCGAAGGCAACCATGCACTTCCATCGGGACGTGATGGCCATCTGCGCCTGCTGGCCGGGCTATGTGCTCAAGCCCAACCCCGACGATGTCTTCATCGGCAGCCCGCCCTTGGCATTTACCTTTGGTCTGGGCGGCCTGTTGTTGTTCCCGATGTCGGTGGGCGCATCTACCGTGCTGCTGGACAAGGCGGGGCCGACACAACTGCTCGATGGCATCAAGGAATTCGGCGCCACGGTCGTATTTACTGCCCCTACGTCTTACCGCACCCTGTCTGCCCGGGGCAGCGAAGTGCGCCGCACCTCACTGCGCCGCTGTGTTTCCGCAGGAGAGGCCTTGCCTGCGTCTACCCGGGCCTTGTGGCGCGAGGCCACGGGCATTGAGCTGATTGATGGCATTGGTGCAACCGAGATGCTGCACATTTTTATCTCTGCCGACGAAGCTTCGGCTCGTCCCGGTGCGACTGGCCGCGTGGTGCCTGGCTATGAGGCCCGCGTTGTGGACGACAAGGGTCAGACCGTCCCTGTCGGCACGGTCGGCAAGCTGGCGGTGCGCGGCCCCACTGGATGCCGGTACCTTGCAGATGAGCGCCAAAAGACCTATGTGCGAGATGGCTGGAACCTCACAGGCGACGCCTACTTGATGGATGCCGACGGTTACTTTTTTTACCAGTCGCGCACCGATGACATGATCATTTCCTCGGGCTACAACATCGCCTCACCTGAAGTAGAAGAAGCGTTGATGCAGCACCCCAGCGTGGCCGAATGTGCCGTGATTGGCGAACCCGACGAGGAGCGCGGACAGATCGTGAAGGCTTTTGTCACCTTGCGGCCTGGCTTGGTGGGTGATGCTGCCATGGTCAAAACGCTGCAAGACTTTGTCAAAAGCGTGGCAGCACCCTACAAGTACCCCCGCGCCATCGAATTCACCGACAAACTTCCGCGTACCCAAACCGGAAAATTGCAGCGCTTCAAACTGCGCCAGCCGTAAATTCGCCCTTACTTCCAACATGCTCACGCCTCTTGACGCAACCGCCTCGCGCGTGTTCCTGCAAAACCGGGTCATCCGTTTTTCGGATTGCGATCCGGCAGGCATGGTGTTTTTTCCGCAGTATTTCGTGATGCTCAACGCGTTGGTGGAAGACTGGTTTACCCATGCAGTGGGTGTAAATTACGCGCATCTTTTGGGGCCTCGCCGTATTGGCCTGCCGACCGTTGCGCTGCAAAGCGAGTTCAGGGCGCCGTGTCGTATGGGTGATGCGGTGGAGTTCAGACTGCAGCTCGAGCGCACGGGCAGTCGTTCGATCACGCTGCGGGTCGATTGCATGCATGGTTCGGTTTGCTGTGTGCAAATTCGCCAAGTGCTGGTGTCGACATCACTGGCGCACGATGGTGCAATCGAGATTCCAGAAGATGTGCGCGAGGGAATCTCGCGCTGGCAAAGTTTTACAGGAGATTCAATATGAAGGTGCTTCAACCGCCCCATTGGGCGCGCCCAAGGGGTTATTCCAATGGCGTGACGGCCCGTGGTCAGATGGTGTTTG
>CAJBMJ010000221.1 GCA_903954045.1 uncultured beta proteobacterium
GATCTATTCCATAACTCCACCGGAGGCCATTCGAAGTGGTCCGGGAGCGTGTGTCCCCGGCGTAACCATTCTGGCTCCGACACAATCCTGCAATGTTGGGATACCAGCAAATACCGGCTAAATTTTCTGCACCTCAATGTGGTACAGCCCCCAGGGGCATAGTGAAAAGCGCTCAGCAATGGGCTTGGCCATCATGTCCGGAAACTTATCGGCTTCGTAAACCGCAAACAATGGGCCCAGGCCACCCAAAGGCATGGGTTGACCATCGAAATGGGTGGCCACGATGAAGCGGTATTTTTGGGCTTCCTCCATGGTCAGCATGATGGTGTAGCCGTCCACCGCGCGCATCAGCAGGCGCGAACCATCGGGCGCACCGGCGGCACGAATCACGTCATTGAGCAAGGGCCCCTTGAGGGTATGCACCTTTGCATCGTATTCAATGGTCGGTTTGATGGTGACGGCAGGCATGGCCGTTAGCGCTGCAAAGTCAAAAGCATGGGCCTTGTCAAACTGCGCCTTGTGCTTGACCATCATCTGGTCCAGGGCTGGATCTAACGCGCCACGGTTGCCTTTGCCAGTAAGACCTGAGACGGTCAGGATGGCCGGCCCTTTGATGGACTTGGGAAGCTGCTGAGCACTTAGCGCAGTTGGTGCCGCAAGGGCACACGTAACAGAACTCAGCAAAAATTCACGTTTATTCATAACGGCCTCCTTAGTTGGCGTTCACTCCAACAGTTCTAACGATTTTGCATGCAGAACAAGTAACCAGGTTGACTAATGGCATTTGCCAATGGAATGTTAACCAGCACCCTCAATTCCCCAGAGCCGGCATCAAAGGTCATGATATTGACCGGATCGGCTCCGCCCTGCTGAATAAACAGCACCTGACTCCCACTAGTTCCGCATGAGGAAGTTACAAAAACTATCCACTTGGTAGCAGCACTCGTGTCTGCAGCATCTGCAACCACTTGATTGTCCACACTGGTGTAGCGCACATACTTGCCACTGCCCACAGACTTCAAGGCGAATACACCGCTCCCACCCGCGCTGACAAATTCAAACCGCCTGAACGCTGCCAGCGGGTCATCTTGCGTAGCGGTCAGCAGACCGCTGGTCAGGTCTGCTGAAACATATTTACCCGGCGAGCTATGAAAAAGCGAAAAGCCCGTTGCCGTCTCGATATTGGCAATGTCAATGCGCAGTCCCAAATTGGGGTTCTGGCCATCCACATACGCCGCCACAATTTCCCCTCGGCTATCGGGCAAGCTGGCGTCGTTGGTGGCATCTGTCGCCACCGGACTGCCAAATGCGGCCCACACCAGCAGCGAATTGCTTACCATCAACACGCACACCAGCACCAACAGCACGCCACTGCGGTGGCGCTTCCAGGCCACCCATGCAGCGCCCATCACTCCCAGTTGCAACACAATCATGCCAATGGACGACAGCGTAGGAATCTCCAGCGCAGGGGGCACTGCCGCAAAGATGGCGGCCCCGCCGGGTGACCCGTCTACCGTATACAAGGCATCCTGGGCTCCATCGGCAGTAGACGAGTGAACAGCCAGTCGCACCGTCTGTGCACCGTTAAGGAAAGAGCGCGGCACAGCTCCCACGACGGAGTCTGCTCCCAAAAGACCGCTGTTGAGTTCAATGGCAAACCCGCTCAACGCCGCCGGCGCCCCAAACACACCACCGCTGCAGGTTTCCACCTGTGCTGACGCCACCCGCGCAGGAACACTGCCCACATCCACACTGACCGTCACCTGCAATTCAAAGCCCGGCAATGACGCGGGCGACAACCCACCCAGGCTGAAGGCGCATCCGGTGCCCGGCGTGTTGCCCAGGTCAATACCAATGCGGTAAGTCTCCAGAATCACATCCGCTGCCATGGCTCGGCCAGCACCAAACATTTGCAGCACAGCCGCAAAAATCAACACCCACAGGGCTTCAGCCTTGAGCAGACGGGCCAGAGTCAGAGAAGCATATGAATGCATGGTGTGACCTCAAGATTGTTCTTTCACCGGAACTCTGCGCGCAATCATTCCCGGTTTCGCTGCCCCCGGCGGATCACAAAGAAGGCACCAATCGCCAACAATGCGGACAAAATCAGCATGCCCCATTCAGACATTGTGGGCACCGTGGCAACAGGCGGCGCAGAACCAACAACCAAGATAACGCTGTCCGTCACCTGCCCGGCACCAAAATTCCATGTGTAAGTGCCGGGAATCAGCAACATGCCTGCCAGCGTTCTGTTGTTGAAAGTCATGACCTCTGCCAATGGCGCGCCCGCCACGTAATTGACGGGTGGCGAGACGAAGCAGCGTGCACCGTCGTTATCTAATCTCGGCCCACTACCCGTGCGCGCATCTGCATAAGAAATGTTATTTCCGGAAGTGTATGGTGCTGGACATGAAGTGGCGTTGTACCCAACAAAATCCCCCTGCCCTGAAATGGTTCGGAATGCACCTCTGGTGTAAATCTCACCAAAAGGAAGACCGAAGCTGAATGCTTCGCTACCTGGTGGCTGTGTCCCAGGCAGATTCAGCGTGCCGCTTCCGCTGAGAATGACGTTGGCACCACTCTCATATATATACATCCGGTAAACGGCATGGGAGTTAAATGAAAGAACCAGGGCAAGGATGCCAAGAACTTTTTTGAGCATGGGGAGGACTCGGTAGGCGTTTTTAATGCGAAGCGTTGATCTTATGCGTGATTGCTGAAACCGGCACCCGTCCATTTGGACGGGCTAGAGTTGTAGTAGGCGCTTTGAAAAACAAACAAAAAGTGCCTCTAGCGCTTGTATTGTCTGCATGAGACGCTATTGTTTTTGAAGTGGTTGCCGATCCGCTCTGCGAGAGGCTTGCCGCATCCCCAACATCAGCATCAAGCCCGCCAACAGCATCAGACCCCATTCGCTCAAGGTTGGGATGCTGGTGAGCGCAGCCGGGGCTGCAAGGGCCACCGGGTCGGTGATCACGCCCGGCGCGTCCCGTTCGCTATCGCCTTCCTGGTTGTCCTGCACTGTGTATTGCACTGTGCTCGCGCCAAAGGTAGCCCGGTTCGTCCAGTCCACCCAGTTGCCGTTGATCAGTTTGTAGAACTTGGGCTGTGCAGGTAAGGCTTGTGGATACGTCAGTGTGATCGTTACGCTACCGCCGTTGCCGCATCCTGTGGCAGTAAAGCCAAAGCTGCCGTAGGTAAAGGTGTAACCCGCCGGGGCTGCAACGTTGGGCACGGCAAACTGGGTGCTGCCAGTCACAAATCCGGCACAGGTGCCGCCGGTGATGGCCGCCGCGACCGAGCCACCCGCTGTGGAGCCGGTAACCGATGTATTTGCGCTGAAAGTTGCGCTCACCGCGCAGGCCCCGGTTACTGCTGCTGTGGTGTAGGTGTTGCCGTTCAGATTGCCGTTACAACCCGTAACGCTGGCAATGGTGTAACCCGGGCTAGGCGACACGGTAAAGCTGGTGGTTCCACCGTGGTTCACCGTTTGTGCGCCGCTAGGGCTGATCGTCCCCCCGGTGCCTGCGCTGGGGGTCACCGTGTAGGCGTTGATTGCCCATTGCGCGTACAGATTGACGTCAACATTGCCCATGGCGTAACTTTGGCCCACAACGCGCGCTTGGCCGGTGCCGTCTGCAGCGGCATTCCAGCCGGTAAAGGCATACCCGGTGCGAACGAGATTGCCCGTGTTGCCCAGCACCGTGAAGTTTTCTGCGTTGAAGTAGTCTGCAC
>CAJBMJ010000222.1 GCA_903954045.1 uncultured beta proteobacterium
AACCCAAGGAAACATCATGAGCTTTCAAACAGGACTCTCCGGCCTCAACGCATCCAGCAGGAGCTTGGACGTGATTGGCAACAACATTGCCAATGCCAATACCGTTGGCATGAAGTCATCACGTGCCGAGTTCGCAGACATCGTGGCTTCCTCACTGGGTTCCGGCGGTGTAGGTACAGCGCCAGGCATTGGTGTTTCAGTGACAACCGTCGCGCAACAATTCACGCAGGGCAACGTCAATATCACGGGCAATTCTCTGGACGTTGCCATCAATGGCGGCGGCTTCTTTCAAGTCACTAAAACCAATGGATCCACGGCCTACACTCGCGATGGCCAATTCAAGCTGGACAAAGACGGGAACATCCTGACCAACACGGGGGCCTATGTCATGGGCTATCCAACGGACGCTACCGGCGCGGCGAGTAGCGTTACGCCCGGCAAGATAACGCTGCCGACAGGTGCGCCGATTGCAGCCAATGCAACCACACTCATTACGGCGGAATTCAATCTGGATGCCCGCGCCAAGGACTCGGCGCAAGCCGTATTGGCTGGGGAGACTCCAACACCTCGTTCCAAATATGGAACGTCGATTACCGTATACGACTCTCAAGGCGTTGCATCCACCGCAAGCCTCTATTTTGAAAAGACCTTAGCAACTCCAAACTCATGGGATGTCTATGCCGGCCTAGACACCGTAACCCCACCGGTAACTTACACAAACATAGGTCCAATTACATTTGACGCTGTGACCGGAAAAATCGCTGGCCCGTTGGTGGGCACAAAGGTGGAACTCACCATTCCTACTCTCACTATCGTTTCCAACAATCCCAATGAGCCCTCAGGCTATATCCTCGATCCCATTACCGTCAATCTGGATGGAGCCACCCAGTTCGGTACCGCCTTCAGCATCTCCAACCTGTCACAAGATGGGTACACCGCCGGTGAATTTACGGGTTTGAACATTGATGGCAAAGGAGTCATTAGTACAACGTATTCCAACGGTCAAACCCTGAAAACAGGGGGCATGCTCGCGCTGGCGGACTTCCGCAATCTTCAGGGCCTTGCTCCATTGGGGGGCGGTGAATACTCGGAAACCTTCAAGTCGGGACCTCCTGTCATGGGTCAACCCGGAGTGGGCAAGTTCGGCGAAACACGCGCTGGTGCCGTCGAGGAATCCAACGTGGACCTCACCGCCGAATTGGTCAACATGATGACAGCCCAGCGCAGTTACCAGGCCAATGCACAGACCATTAAGACACAGGACCAGATCATGTCGACCCTGGTAAACCTGCGCTAACGCTTAACTAGCTGGAGTCACCCTCATGGACCGCCTTGTATACACAGCGATGACAGGCGCCAATGCCGCGGCAAGTCGCCAGGCGGTTTTGGCCAACAACCTGTCCAATGTTTCCACCAACGGCTTTCGTGCCCAGTTGGCCACCTACCGCGCCGTACCAGTGCAAGGAGAGGGAGCCACTACCCGGGTTTTCGCCCTGGAGGCGTCAGCGGGCTACTCCGACAAACCAGGCCCTCCAGTACGAACAGACAACCCTCTGGACGCGCGCGCTACCGGCAACAACTGGTTCACGGTGCAGGGGCTGGACGGCACCGAGGGCTACACCCGCAACGGCCACTTTGAAGTGGGCGCAGACGGCAATCTGCAGACTTCCAATGGTTTGCCGGTGATGTCCAACGGTGGCGCGCCCATCGCCGTTCCACCGGGAGCCATGCTTTCGATAGCGATTGACGGTAATATTTCAGCCAAAGTAGGCAACCAGCCGTCCAACAATATCGGCCGCCTGAAAATTGTTACACCCACAGTGGACGACCCGCTGCGCCGTGGCGAAGATGGACTGTTTCGCGCCAACTCAGGCGACCCGCTGAACAATGACGATACAGCCCGTCTTGAAATCGGTGCGCTGGAAGGCTCCAACGTCAACGCCATTGAAACAATGGTGGGAATGATTCAGTCAGCCCGCCAGTTCGAAGCCCAAACGCGCCTCATGCAAACCGCTGAGTCCAACGACCGATCTGCCTCCCAGTTACTGGGCATGCAAGGATAAGGATACGCATCATGATTAATTCACTCTGGATCTCCAAAACCGGCATGGAAGCCCAGCAAACCCAGCTGGACGTTATTTCCAACAACCTGGCCAATGTATCCACCAATGGCTTCAAAAAGGCCCATGCGGTTTTTGAAGACCTGATGTACCAAAACCTGCGCCAAGTCGGCTCCAACACCTCTGAACAATCGACCCTGCCCACAGGTTTGCAGATTGGTCTGGGTGTGCGCACCGTGGCAACCAGCCGCCAGTTTTCGCAAGGCAGCCTGCAGCAAAGTGGTAACAACCTGGACGTAGCGATTCAGGGCAATGGTTTCTTTCAGGTCACTATGCCCGATGGCACGACCGGCTATACCCGGGACGGCTCGTTCCAGCTGGACAGTCAGGGCCGCATGGTCACATCCAACGGCCTGCTGGTTGCCAACGGCATTACCGTTCCCGCCAACGCCACGTCATTGGCCATCAGTGCTGATGGCCAGGTCACCGCGTCCATACCCGGCACCGTGGGTCCGCAAACCGTGGGCACTATCACGACGGCGAGCTTTATCAACCCCGCCGGTTTGGACCCCAAAGGTCAGAACATATTTGCCGAGAGCGCAGCTTCCGGCCAGCCCAATGCGGGAGCCCCGGGCTCCAACGGCCTGGGCAGTCTGGCACAAGGGTTTGTAGAAACGTCCAATGTGAATGTGGTGCAGGAACTGGTCTCCATGATCCAGACCCAGCGCGCCTATGAGATGAACTCTAAAGCCATCCAGACTTCCGACCAGATGTTGCAAAAACTCGGTCAGCTCTGATTGAGGAGAATTGAAATGACCCGTCGCTTCTTGAGCCGGCTGCTGCAAACTCCTGCGACACTGGCCGTCATCCTTGTATTGAGCACGGCTTGCGCCCCATTGCCACAAAAAGTGGCAGTGGACTTTGCCGAACCCAAAGCCACGCCAGTGCCCACCGTGCGCCCTGCCCCGCCCCGCGCCAACGGCAGCATTTACCAGGTGGCAAGCTACCGCCCTACTTTTGAGGACAGCCGGGCACGCCTAGTGGGCGACATGGTGACCATTCAGATCGTGGAGAGTCTGGCTGCCAGCCAGGTAACCAAATCCACCGTTAACCGCACCTCTTCGGCCAATAACAGCATCACGGCAGCCCCGCTGCCCGGAATTCTGAGTGACCTGACCAACCTGAACATGGGTGCGTCCACTGCCAACGACTTTACGGGCAAAGGCGGCACCGAGGCGGCCAATACCTTTAGTGGCTCCATCACCGCCACAGTGATTGACGTGCTACCCAATGGCAACCTAGTTGTTTCCGGAGAAAAACAGATCGGAGTGAACCAGAACGTAGACGTGATGCGCTTCTCCGGTACCGTCGACCCACGCTTGCTGCAGCCCAACAATGTAATCAGTTCGCTGCAGGTGGCCAATGTGCGCGTGGAGTCCCGTGGACGTGGTGCTCAGGGCGAAGCGCAGACAGTTGGCTGGCTTTCCCGGTTCTTTTTAAACTTTAACCCGTTCTAAAGATGTCCAGAATTGTGCCGAGGGGTAACAGATCCAATCGGATCGCCCCGATTACCGACTCAGCACATGAAAACACAGAACAACCCTTCGACACGCACAGGCCTGCTCCCGCTGGTTGGGCTGGTTTGGGCCCTCTGTCTGGCCTTTGCGGGCCCCGTTCACGCCGCCCGCATCAAGGAAGTCGCCTCGATTGAGGGTGTACGCAGCAACCAGTTAACCGGTTTTGGATTGGTCGTCGGCCTGGATGGCACGGGCGACCAGACCACGCAGATGCCCTACACCACGCAGGGGCTGAGCAATTACCTTAAACAATTGGGGCTCACCCTTCCGGCCGCCCAATTGGCCCAGCTGCAGATGAAGAACGTAGCAGCTGTGCTGGTTACAGCGCAGCTTCCCGCTTTTGCCCGCCCCGGCCAACTGCTGGACATTAACGTTTCGTCACTGGGAAACGCAAAGTCGCTTAAAGGCGGCACCCTCATCGGTACGCCATTGAAAGGTGCGGATGGCGATGTCTACGCCTTTGCCCAAGGCAATCTGATCGTCGCGGGTGCCGGAGCTTCCGCAGGCGGCAGCAAGGTCACAATCAACCACCTGAGCGTCGGCCGAATCCCGGACGGCGCCCAGGTGGAGCGCACCGTGCCAACCGCCCTGCAGGAAGGCAGCACCATCAGCCTGAGTCTGAGCGCATCGGACTTCCAAACAGCGCGCAAAGTTGCCCAAGCTGTCAATACCAAGTTTGGCGACGGCGTGGCCCAGGCGCTCGATGGTCGCACCGTGCAGGTGAAAGCGCCAACCAACCCCAACGACCGCGTCAACTTTATTGCGGAGATGGAAGAGTTGCAGGTGGAGTCTTCCGTGGCATCGGCCAAGGTCATCATCAATTCCCGCACTGGCTCCATTGTGTTGAACCAGGCAGTTACGCTGGGTGCCTGCGCGATTGCACATGGCAATTTGTCGATCAGCATCTCGTCTACGCCCTCGGTAAGCCAGCCCAACCCGCTTTCAGGTGGACAAACCGTTGTCACAGAAACCGCCAGTATTGACATCAAGCAAGAGCCTGGCAAGTTGATTCAAATTCCGGCTGCGGCGCAGTTGGCCGACGTCGTCAAGGCGCTGAACTCGCTGGGAGCCACACCCCAGGACTTGCTGGCCATTTTGCAGGCCATCAAATCGGCGGGCGCGCTCAACGCAGAACTGGAGGTCATCTGATATGGCTTACACCTCGGCTTACGGCCCATCGTCCATGTCTAGCGGCCTGGCTGCCGATGTGCAGTCACTGGGCAAACTCAAAATGGAAGCGGGAAAAAGCTCACCCGAAGCCATCAAGGAGACAGCCAAACAGTTCGAATCGCTCTTCATGCGCGAACTCATCAAAAGCATGCGCGAAGCCACGATGAAGTCGGGCATGCTGGACAACCCTGGGAGCGATCTCGGTACCGACCTGCTGGACCAGCAGTTTGCAGTGCAAATGTCGGGCCAGCCTGGCGGTTTGTCAGATCTGATTGCACAGCAGTTGACACGGCAAATGGCACCCGCCACGGACGGTGCCACGGCAAAGCCTGTAACGCCCAAGGCGACTTCGACAGAAAGCACTAAAAACACCCTTACCCGCTCCACGCTGAACAGTGAAGCAACGGCTGTGAGCAAGACAACCCGCCCTGCGACCACCAGTCAGGCAAATTTTGTGAGCAAGCACTCTGAAGTAGCCAACAAAGTGGAAAAAGCCAGCGGCATTCCAGCAAGTTACATGCTGGGGCAAGCCGGGCACGAGACAGGTTGGGGTAAATTCGAGATCAAACACAAGGGCGGCGCACCGTCTTTCAACCTGTTTGGCATCAAGGCTGGACCGGGCTGGACTGGCAAAGTGGCCGAGGTGACCACCACAGAGTACATCAATGGCGAACCCAAAAAAATGGTGGCCAAGTTCCGGGCCTACGATTCATACGAAGATTCGTTCAAAGATTACGCCCGGATGATCTCGGACAGCCCACGCTATGCCAAAGTTAAGGAATCGACAGGTTCCGCCCACGCATTCGCCAGCGGTCTGCAAAAAGCGGGCTATGCAACCGACCCGGAGTACGCAGCCAAACTGAGCCGGGCCATCAACACCACGCTGCAATTGCGCCGCGTGCAGGTCTGAGGGCTTGAATCATGGGTATTCTCAACATCGGAGTCCAGGCGCTTCAGGCCAATCTGACGGCTCTATCGACGGCGGGCAACAACATTGCCAACGTCAATACGGAAGGGTACTCGCGCCAACGGGTTGTCATGACGACGGTACCGGGTCAGTACACCGGTGGTGGCTATGTGGGCAAGGGCGTTACGGTTCAGACCATACAACGCAACTACGACGCGTTCCTTACCCGTCAGTCCATGCTTGCGGGCACCACACAGGCGGCTGATGTCACGCGATCAGACTACCTGTCGCAGTTAGGGGATGTTTTTCAGGGAGGACCCAACGGATTGGGAGCCAGCATTAACGACATGATGAATGCGTTCTCGGACGTGGCAAGTGCCCCCACCGATCTGACTGCACGGACCGTCGCTTTAACCCGTGTGGATGAAACCGCCCGGCGCATGCGTGCTGCATCTCAAAGCCTAGATGATCTACAAAACGGTATTGCCCAGTCCCTGGGAGAAAAAGTCACTGCCATTAACACGTTGGCCAATAACATTGCCGAAGTCAACGGGCAAATCGCTCGAGCACAGGGAAGCGGCCAGCCTCCCAATGATCTGCTGGACAAGCGTGACCAGCTCATTCGTGACTTGAGTAAATATATCCAGGTTGCACCCATTGAGGCCACCGATGGAACGTACGGCATCTTCATCGGTGGAAGCCAGGCGCTGGTATTGGGCACAGACGTAGCCCCCGTATCCCTTACCGATGACGACTATGGTGACCCCTCCATCAAAAAACTGCAGATCACTCGTCTTAATGTTTCGGTCACGCTGGACGAGAACGACTTGGGTGGTGGAGAACTCTCGGGTTTACTCAAATTTCAGAACACCGACTTGGTCGAAGGAAGAAACCTTCTTGGCCGTCTGACATTAGGGATCACCACTGCCATGAACGAGCAGCACAAGCTCGGCTTGGACATGGATGGCAACATCGGGACGGATCTGTTTACCCCCATTGATATCAACACGGTCAATAACATCCTGCCTAACCAATCGCAAACTTCGGCCGCGTCCTTGGGGCTTGCGATCAGCGATTTCACCAAGTTTGTGGCTTCCGACTATGAGTTGCGCTTCACATCCGCCACCACAGGTTCAATTACGCGGCGCAGCGATGGGGTGGTATTTACCTTTCCGCAGGTGCCCGCGACAGCAGCCCCCGTCATTGCCACGATTGACGGCCTGGATATTTCCGAAACTACGGGGCTGGCAGCCGCTGGCGATGTTTTTGTTCTGAAGCCCTTCGCGACCTCCGCCAACACAGTGGCACGTGAATTTGCAACGCCCCGTGCACTGGCCGTCAGCAGCCCTATTGCAGCCACCCTGGATCCCAACAACAAAGGTTCATTGGCTTTGGCCAATCTGAGTGCAAAAACGCTAGCTACCACTGTGGGCGCTCCCATAGACAACTTCAGCATCAACTTCACAGTGGCTCTCGGAGTGACAACCTATGACATCGTAGATACCACCACGGCAACCACCGTGGCTTCTGGACAACCCTACGTGTCTGGACAACCCATTTCCTACACACCGGTCGGACTTCCCGGCTTTTCACTGACTCTGACGGGCACCCCTTCGAACGCGGACAAGTTAACCATTGGTCAAAATGCCTACGCATCACTGAGCGGTGGCAATGCCAGTTCGATGATGAATCTGCGTGATGTGTCCATGTTTGACGGCGCGGCTTTGACTGACGGCTATGCGGGTCTCATTTCCCAGATAGGTATCCGGGCGCAAAGTGCAGCCTATTCCGCCGAGGTTTCAACCAATATTGCGGTCAACGCTGAGAAAAACCGCAATGGTGTTGCAGGCGTCAATCTTGACGAAGAGGCCGCAAAACTGCTTCAGTACCAGCAGGCCTACCAGGCTTCAGCCAAAATGATCCAAATCGCTCAGAATATTTTCGACACCCTCATACAGGGGCTGGGTCGATAGCAATGGTTAGGAGATAACGCATATGTCCTCGACTTCCTTTTCACGCTTGGGCACAGCCAATGCCTACGACAACGCACGACGCAATTTGCAGAGCCGCCAGACCTCATTGGCTAACCTGCAGGAGAATCTGACTTCAGGCAAGAAGATCACTAATCCGAGTGATGACCCCACTGGCGCGGCACAAGCCGAGCGAGCCATGAACCGCATTGCACGCATTGCCACCGATCAGCGCGCACTGGAGTCTCAGCGCAATGCCATTGCCATGGCAGAAAGCACATTGGGTGACGTTACCAATGCATTGCAGTCCTTTCGAGAGTTGGTTGTTTCTGCAGGAAATGGGGCACACACCCCCGCTGAACGAACCACTATCGCCGGACAGCTGCGTGGAATGAAGGAACAAATTCTGGCACTCTCCAACACTGCAGACAGCAATGGCATGCCCTTGTTTGCTGCGCTAGGCAGCGCCTTGGCTCCATTTATTGGTCCGCAATCGCTGGCGCCGGACTACCGCTTTGACGGACTGCCTGGTCAGTCTGCAAGCGACTCCTATTCCATACCATTCACTTTGGACGGCGAAAGCGCGTTCATGAACCAGCCATCACGCGATGGGGTATTTAACGTCAAGGTTTCCAACACCACCAGCAACCTGATACCTGCAGATCGTGCACTTTTGACCGACAACGTTGTTGTTACAAGCACAGCAACCCTGGCCGCCACCAACGCTGCAACCGTTGCTTACAACGCAACCTTGGCGCCAGGCTCAGAGCAAGTGATTTATCCGACTTACACGGTTCAATTCACTGCACTGGATGCCACTACCACGCTGGGCACCACCACGGTCACCTACGACATCATTGAAACACCGCTGGTTAGTGGTGGGGCGAATCCCATCGTCGCTAGCGCCACTGCTTCCTACAAAACCGGTGAAGCCTCAAAAATTGCCATCACAGGCATACCCGGCATGTCGTTCAACATTACCGGTACGCCTCCAGCGACCGACAGAACCAACGGTGCAACACCTGCCGGCAGTGTCAACGTCGTAGGCAGCCCCGCAGTGGGTGACATCATCACCATTACTCCCAGTACCAGTGTGTTCAGCACCCTGGATACTGCCATCACCGACATTGGAAACGCCGCCAACGCCAACGCTGCTACCCAAGCCGTTTCGCAAGCCCTGCACAACCTGGATATCAGTATGTCCCGTGTGTCTGCCATTCGTGGTCAGGCAGGTGATTTGCTGGGCCGAGCCGACCGTATCACTTCTACCAATGACAAACGCAACATTGAGCAGGAGGCCAACCGGTCACGCGCGGAAGATCTCGACATGATCAAGGGCGTCTCAGATTTCCAGAACCAGCAAACCGGCTACTCTGCGGCGCTGCAGTCTTACGCTCAGGTGCAAAAGCTCTCGCTGTTTAACTTCATCAGCTAGACGACGCACTCTGCATCAGCGACAACACCCGCTCCGGTATGCGGCAGGGCCGCATGCTGTCAGCATTGACACACCCCACCCGTACCTGCCCCTGCGTTAGCAGAACATCGCCCCGCCAGGCCTGCTGCTCCATCAGGATGGACGCTTTGCCCAACTCCAGCACTTTGACGCTGACCGACAGCACATCGTCCAGACGGGCCGATGCAAGGTAGCGCAACTGCACATCGGCCACCACAAAGATGCAGCCCGTTTGCTCCTGCATAGCACGCTGCTCCACACCCAGGCTGCGCAACCACTCGGTGCGTGCGCGCTCGAAGAACTTGAGGTAGTTGGCGTAAAAGACCACGCCACCTGCATCGGTGTCTTCCCAGTAGACGCGCAAAGACAATGGGTTTGAAAGGGGGGTATGGGGCTGAGGCATGTTGCTTGTCTGTCGGGTCAATCGTGGGATTTCAGTATTTTTGCTCGTCACGCAAGCGCGCAAAAGTTCCCCAGAACAGGGGCTCCTGCGTAGTGGCAAAGTTGATGCGCATCAGGCTGCTGGGCACACGCTCGGCATGAAACAAGGCGCCGGGTGCCAGCAGATAGCCCTCATCCAGCATGCGCTGGGACAAGGCATCGGTGTCCACACCGGTCTCCACCCAGCCAAACAATCCTGCAGGCTCGCAGGCAAAACTGCAACCATGTGCCATGGCCAGTTTGACGCTGCGGTTGCGTGCGGCGTCCAGCCGCGTGCGCACGCGCTCGGCGTGACGGCGCAACTGGCCCTGATCGATGCACCAGGCCAGGGCCTTCTCCAGCAATGCCGGGGTGGTCAAAGTCGACAGAAGCTTGGTGTCGAGCAGCCTCTCTGTCAAAGCGTGTGGCGCAGCCAAAAAACCGACCCGCCAGTTGGGCGCCAGAATTTTGGCAAAACCACCCACATAAATAGTGCGCTGCAGACCGTCCAGTGCGCACAGCCGGGTGGCGTGCGCCGGGGCAAAGTGGCTGTAGGTATCGTCCTCAACAATATGAAAATCCTGCTGCTGGGCCAACTGCAAAATTCGGTAAGCGCTTGAAGGCGGCAGGCAAAGCCCGGTCGGGTTGTGGAACACGCTAACGCTCACAAACAATTTGGGGTGGTGCGCCTCACAGTAGCGGGCCATCACCTCCAGATCGGGCCCGTCTGCGCGGCGTGGCACCGGCAAGATACGCATGCCCAGGGCATCCAGCCGGGCGAACTCCACCGCCCAGCCGGGCTCCTCCACCATCACATAGTCTCCGGCACGCAGCAGGGTGCGGCTCACGACATCCAGCGCATGGGTTGCACCCATGGTGGTGATGATTTGTTCAGGCGAGGCCTGTACCGACAAACCCGCCAGTTTGTTGGACAAGGATCGACGCAGCCCCAAGTCCCCTGCGGGCTCCCCGTATTGCAGAGAAAACGCGTTGAGCGCCTCTGCGCTGCAGCTGCGCCGCACGGCGCTCGCCAGAAACGTGGTTTGCAGCCACTCTTGCGGCAGCACACCCATGCCTGGCTGTGGCTTGTCGCTGATGCCGTGAAACATGCCCCGAATCAGTGCCGTGGCACTTAAAGGGGCTCGCTGCCGACGAGCTGCAGCAGCACCAGACACCTCTGCAGACACCGCTGAGTCCGCTATGTATTTAGTAGCTATCGACGCCTGATCCATGGGCGCTAGCGTGCTCTCACGCACATAAAATCCCCGATTCTTGCGAGCCTCGACCAGGCCCTGCGCCAGCAACTGGTCGTAGGCCCCCACTACAGTAGAGGGGCTCACCCCCTGCTGCTGAGCGCACAGTCGCACCGAGGGCAAACGTGCGCCGGGGGCCAACAAGCGGTCGCGAATGCGCTGGGCAAACCGCTGGGCGATTTGCTCTGTTAATGTCTGGGACGAAGTTTTCATCAGCATGTTCGGGCTCCAGATGGCATCGAGGGCTGTGCCGCCCGCATCGGCAATACAGTTTATTCAATGTTTAACTAAACTGTACTGCAAGTGTACTGTTTTTTGAAGCTACAGTAAGGCTATGAATTTTCCAATGACTACCCCGGAGTTGACGGCCTTGCTGGTACTTGCCAGCGTGACTAGCTTTACGCCGGGGCCCAACACCACCCTGTCCACAGCGCTGGCTGCGAACCTGGGTCTCAGGCGCGCCCTGCGCTTTGTGGTGGCGGTGCCAGTGGGCTGGGGACTGCTGTTTAGCTTGTGTGCGGGCGGTCTGGGTGCTTTGGTCGTGGCCATCCCCTTGCTGCGCAGCTCCATCCAGTGGGCGGGCATTGCGTACCTGCTGTGGCTGGCATCCAAGTTGGCCCGCAGCGGCGCGCTGGCGCAGGCGGATGCCAGCCGCCTGCAGGTGACTTTCTGGCAGGGCGTGGCGCTGCAATTCCTCAACATCAAGGCCTGGATGCTGGCCCTCACAGTGGTGGGCGGATGGATGGCCGGGCGCGAAGATGCGCTGGCGCGCTATGCGGTGCTTTTGCCCTTGATGTTGGCTTTCGGGTGTTTCAGCAACCTGCTTTACGCCGTTATGGGGTCGCTCTTGCGGGCCTGGCTCTCGGGTCCGGTGGTTGACGGCATACCGACAGCCAAGCGCCTGCGCTGGTTCAACCGTGTGATGGCTTTAATTCTGGTTGTCACTGCGGTCTGGATGGCAAAGCTATGAATTCCACGCACCGCAACTCGCACCACGAAAACATTGGAATGTGGCTGGGACTGCTCGGGGTGACCATTTTTGCCATCACCCTGCCCATGACGCGCCTGGCGGCAGGTCCGGCGAGCGACCCGCAACTCTCCCCATGGTTCATCACGTTCGCGCGGGCGGCACTGGCGGGCGCCTTGTCCATCGTTTTCTTGCG